>NZ_JJQY01000093.1:0-40173 GCF_000979295.1 Methanosarcina sp. 1.H.T.1A.1
AGACGGCATACGAGATAGGAGTCCGTCTCGTGGGCTCGGAGATGTGTATAAGAGACAGCACTTGCACTGTCTGTATATCCATAACGAATATCCTTTGAATAATCTCCAAGCTCAACAACTTCCCACTCCTCCGGAATCCTCCCCAGTTCACTATCTTTAAATCGGGTGTGCCCAATTCCTTTTGTCAGCAGTTCATTGAGGAGCTCCTGTTTGAGTTTTTCAGTTGTTTCTATGAGTTTTTCGGTTTTCTGGATGTTGTCTTCGATGGACCAGAGGATTTCTGAGATCTTTTTTTGTTTTTCAAGAGGTGGCAATATCATCTTGTAGCTTTCGATGTCTTTCCAGTTAAGAAATGGATTTGTAGAGCCGTGGGAATTATCTACTGTATGTTTCACGAAGGCTTCTGTTTGGATGATGAAGGGTAGTAAGGACTGAAGCAACTTTGTTTCATCGGCTTGCAATACGAAGGTCACATTCGAACAAATGCCTTCGAAATCGACTATGCCTCCTTTTCTCAGATAGGCACGCCTGCTTACATAGAGAACATGTCCGGGTTTGAACCTCATATGAAAAGCTGATCCAATTGTTTCCTCGTTTCCCTTTATCGGACTCGATTTTGTAATTCTAATTTGACCGCTATCAATATGGCCACCATTAATGAATCTATCAAATGTCCATTCATCACGATTTGGGAATCTATCCTTCACATGTTGAACAACTTCCCCAAACTTAACAAATTTCCAATCATCAGGAACGTTTTTATTCATTTTTTATGATCTCCTTTAAAATAGATTCAAGTTCTGCGATTGAACATTTAAGATGGTGACTGCTTTCTTTCCAGTTCTCGATGTAAGTTTCTATTGGAGTTTCAAGAAGCTCATTATCAATGTAGAGATTGTTATCAAAATACAGGCTTATGTTTAAATTGTATTCGTTTTCTCTTATTTTCGTGATGTCCACAACTTTTGCAAACCCGTCAACATCTTTATAATTTACATAAGCATTGTGAATTTTTTCAATGTGATCTGGTTCTAAAAAGCTCTGCGTTTTCTCTCTAGTTACATCTTCCTTAGCATCGATAAACAGAATTTTTCCCTTTTTATGAGGCTCTTTATTCATTTTACAAAAAACTAGACACGATTCCATTGCTGCATTGTAGAATAGATTCTCTCCAAGCCCTATAACACAGTCTACCAGATCGTCTTCAATAATTTTTGCTCTCATTTTTTGTTCACTGTCTCTTTCAAGAACTCCATGTGGATATAATATTCCACATCTGCCTGTATCTTCTTTCATTGAGCAGATTATGTGCTGGAAAAAGGCGTAGTCAGCACAGCCCTGGGGTGGTGTTCCATAGATGTTTCTGCCCCAGGGGTCTTTTGTCCAGCCGCTCTGGTTCCATTTTTTGATTGAATAGGGGGGATTGGCAATCACCATGTCAAACTGCTGAACCCTGTCGTTTTTGATAAAAGCCGGGTTTTCAAGAGTGTCACCTCTTGTAATGTGGAAATCACCTACATCGTGGATGAACATATTCATGCGGGCGATGGCTGAAGTTATGAGGTTGATTTCCTGGCCGTAGAGTTTTATATTGCGGTATTCTTCACCTCTTTTCTTTACCAGAAGTAGAGAGTTCAGAAGCATTCCGCCAGAGCCACAGGTTGGGTCGTAAATGGATTCTCCTGATTTGGGATTCATAATAAGAGCCATCAGCTCGACCACTGTTCTATTGGTGTAGAACTCAGCTGCGGTGTGGCCGCTGTCATCCGCGAATTTTTTAATAAGATATTCGTAGGCGTTTCCGAACTGATCCTGGGGGACGTTTTTGATGGTGAGTTTCAGGCTTGAAAAGTGTTCGAGCAGATCTATGAGGGTTTTGTCACTCAGGCGGTCTTTATTGGTCCAGTTCCCGTCTCCAAAGATACCCTCAAGTTTGTCAGGGTTGGCTTTTTCGATTTCACGCATCGCGTCCTGGATTGCTTTTCCGACATCAGTGGTAATTTCCCTTACATCCTTCCAGTGTGAGCCGTCTGGAACTATGAAGCGGTGATTTTCTGCAAACTGGGCGTATTCAAGATCTCCATCAGATTCCTTGAGAGTCTCTTCGAGTTCTTCATCATAGACATCGGAAATGCGTTTGAAAAACATCAACGAAAAAATGATATTTTTGTATTCGCCAGGGTCAACGCCTCCCCTGAGAAGAGTGGCTGCGCCCCACAGGTACTGCTCAAGTTCCTGCTGGCTTACATGAGAATTTGCTGGATTCATAGGACATTCACTTCTTTAAGTAACCGCTTCATTTTTTCTTCGGATTCCAGGAAGGCTTCGTAATCCGCTTTTAGCTGTTCAAGGGTGGCTTTCAGGTCGATTTCTTTCATGTCATGAACTTTTTTGACATAGAGTGGGATATTAAGGTTGAATTCGTTTTTCTGGATTTCTGAAAGCTCAACTACCTGAGATATATTTTCAATAACTCCGTAATTCTCATACCACTGAAGCACGGTTTCCGCATTCTCTGGCAGGAAAAAGTTCTGGCTTCTGCCCTTCTGGTACTGCTCTGACGCATCGATGAAAAGGACCCTGTTCTTTTTTTCATGGGTTTTCTTTGAACGGAAAACGAGAATACAGGCACTTATTCCGGTTCCGTAAAACAGGTTTGGCCCAAGTCCGATAACAGCTTCGAGCAGGTCTTTTTCAATCAAAACTTTTCTGATTGTTCCTTCGGTTCCCTGCCTGAAGAGGGCTCCGTGGGGCAGCACAATTGCCATTCTTCCGGTTTCAGGAGCCATTGAAGATATCATGTGCTGGACCCAGGCATAGTCCCCATTGCTTTTTGGAGGCGTGCCTGCAATGTTTCTGCCGTATGGATCTTGGGACCAGTTTTCATGTCCCCATTTCTCCAGTGAAAATGGAGGATTTGCGATCACGACATCGAATTGTTTAAGCCTGTCTCCTTCAAGAAAAGCAGGCTCTTTTAATGTATCGCCTCGAATAATCTGGAAGCTTTGAACCGCATGGAGAAACAGATTTATTCTTGAAATTGAGGAAGTTGTCAGGTTTTTTTCCTGGCCGTATAATTTTAATGTTCTTGCATCTCCTCCATTATTTTTAACATAATGATAGGACTCAAGAAGCATGCCACCTGAACCGCATGCAGGATCGTAAATTGTTTCTCCTTCCTGAGGTTTCAGAATACTGCCCATTAAATGTACTATTGGCCTTGGTGTATAGAATTCGCCGGCTTTCCTGTTAGTAAGATCTGCAAATTTTTTGATTAAGTATTCGTAAGCCTGGCCAAGCATATCAGGCTCGACGTTGGATTTTGAAAGTATTAGAGGGTTAAAGTGTTGAATAATATTAATCAGCAGCTCATCGGATAACCTTTCTTTGTTTGTCCAGTTCACATCTCCAAATATACCATAAAGCGTATCAGGATTTGATTTTTCAATTTCCCGGAAGGCATATTGAAGAGCCTGGCCAACGTTCTGAGTCGTTTCCAGAATGTCTTTCCAGTGAGCATTCTCAGGAATAATGAAGTCGTGGAATTCACTTAATCCAGCATATTCTTCATCACCTTCTGATTCCTCAAGTGCTTCGTTAAATTCTTCATCGTAAACATCAGAGATTCTTTTGAAAAAAAGTAAGGGAAATATGTAAGATTTAAAATCAGAAGCATCAACTGGGCCTCGCAGTATATTTGCAGCGCCCCAGAGAGATTGCTCTAATTCTGAAAGGGTCATCTTGTTCATTTTTCAAATTCTCCGCATTTCAAACGTCTGTAATGTAAAGTGAAGACAATTATATGTGTTTCGAAGTTAAGCGCTAAAATGGTTTTAAAAAGGGCTTATTGTATAAAAATCAATTAAGTCATTTAAAGCAGAGTAAAAACTGGCTGAAACTCTGTTAAAAAAGATTTTTAATCTAAAAGTAAGGGTCTGATTGAAGATCCAAGATCCATTTCCTGTGCTCAAGAATATCATCAGACTCCGATACATATCGGCCTGCCGCCCGAAAAATAAAAATTTTCTCTTAAAAATCCCGCCCGGAGGAAGTGAAATTCTGCTTTTTCTCTCCGGTTGTGCGGGAATCTGAAGGGGGCGACTAAAAATAAAATATAAGTCCTAAAAATCTCCCGCCACCGGAAAAGTTTCCAGCCTCACAAATTAGATTCAGGAGAAAACGGGGATTCTGAGGACTTTTTCGACTGGTATGCGGCAAAAAGAAGCCTTGATAATGGGATAAAAGGCTAAAGATTGTCCTGGGAATTGACGTATGATTTCAAAACCTCAAAATGAAAAACGGGTTCAAGCTCAGCAGCACCCACCCGCCCCTCGCAAGTTATATATACCATCCATAACAAATAGTAAGATTGTATAAAAGTCTCTAAATTGGAGCGTGTTTTTTCACATAAATGTTGCACCAGAAGATCAATATAACTGAACCTTCAGATGCATCTGTTGAAGTTTTCAGCTTTTTGTCTCGTTTTAAAAGCTTCAGAGAAGCTAGTTGCTATGCTGTAAAGCCGGGGAGACTATTTAATTTGAGCTGGTTGAAAACTGCCTTCAGTAAAAAGCAGAATCAAGTAAAAAACACAAACCAAAATAAAATAAAAACAAACTAAATATAAAACACCTTTAGCACTTTTATTTGCGAGGTTCGAAACAAAATGTCAGAAGAATCAGATGATCCAGACAGTAGTGATAGTAGCAGTCGTCAGAAAATGTTCACCGCAGCCGGAATGTTCCTGTGTGTAATACAGTTTGCCTTTTTCATGTACATGATATTAATGTTCATGGAAATGGACTTTGCCCAGGGCTTTAAGTTCATGCTGCTTGCATACTCCTCAGCATTCATTTATAAGAACATGGAGAACTCCGGGATAATCCGTATCGTGACCCGAAACTGATGACGGTGTAGGTTTAATTTCCAAATCCACACTTTTCTACACCTATCTGTTCTGAATTTTTTTATTTTTTTATTTTCCCTTCATTTATTTTTATTTTTATTCATTCAGTCATTCATTCATTCATTCATTCATTCATTCAGGCTTTTTTGTGATCTATTCGCAGGTGGGCCTTAATCCTGCACCAATCTAAAAAACGTATTCTGAAGATCAAGGACCCTGAGACAACGGAAGGAGCTCTATCCGATAAATTTTCAAGTTATTTGATTGTGATAAAATACTTAGATTTTTGAATCTTAGCCTTATGCTTCCGATATTCCCTGGATTCCAGAGGATGCAACTCATAATAAATAGAAAAAGAGATATAGGATCAATTTTTAGTATCAGCAACATTTTTAGTACTATCAACAATTCTTCTATGGGATAAACATGGACCTTACATTGCAGATTGATACCGATTACTCGCTGCAGGAAGTAAGCGAGGTTATTCGCTCAGCTCTGGAACATGAGAAACATCTTGCAAAATACAAGGTATATCGCTATTCCATGATCTGCGATGAATTTGAAGACCAGTACGACCTGATCTCCACGGAGTTCATACAAAAATTTGAAGCCGGTGAATATATAGACGACGACAAATATTTTGACTGGTATGCCGCAAAAAGAGGGCTTGACCACTGGAAGCAAAAACTGGCGGTCCTTGATGCTATCAGGTTCTAACTGGCAGAATGCCACTCGCTGCAAGAATCATACCCTTTCCGGCAGCTTTATTGTCCGAACCTGTAGAATATTTTATTCATTCTCCTCCTTTCATTTTCCTTCCTTTTTTCATTCTCCTTCTTTCATTTTCCGTCCTTGTTTCATTCTCCGTCTTTCATTTTCCTTCCTTTTTTCATTCTCCCCCTTTCATTTTCCGTCCTTGTTTCATATTCTTTCCATCTTTCATTTTCCTTCCTTTATCTATTTTTTTTGTACACCACTAGACGGTTGAAATTTTATAACAATGTATAAATAGCTGTTCTGCCATCTAGACATCATTGGTGTTTTATTTACGGTGTTTAGATGAAGGAGCAAGTCAAATTAATAGAGCTGGTCTTTTTATCTGAGAAAAGGAAGAAACTTCTTCTTTTTCTGAAAGATAAGCCAGGGAGTATGGCTGAGATTCAGAAACACCTTTCCGCAGGCCCTGTTTCAATCCTCCCTCAG
Source organism: Methanosarcina sp. 1.H.T.1A.1 (assembly GCF_000979295.1). Classification (NCBI taxonomy): domain Archaea; kingdom Methanobacteriati; phylum Methanobacteriota; class Methanomicrobia; order Methanosarcinales; family Methanosarcinaceae; genus Methanosarcina; species Methanosarcina sp. 1.H.T.1A.1. The sequence goes on from NZ_JJQY01000093.1 coordinate 6,110, forward strand.
ATCAAAAAATTGAAGGAAGGTAATCTCGTTATACAGAAGGGGCATACCTATGAACTTTCTCCAATGGGAATTATAATCGCGGACAAAATGCCGCCTTTTCTGGACACCCTGGAAGTCCTGGAAGAAAATTTCGATTACTGGACGAAAAGGAACCTTGAAGGAATCCCTCCTTTTTTACGCAAAAGACTTTTTGAACTGAAGAACTGCAAACTCATCCGTCCGGAGGTGAGCCACATGTTCGAACTTAACCCTGAATTTGTAGAAAAACTTCATCTTTCCACGCATATTTTCGGTTTTGCTTCCTATTTCCACCCTTCTTTTACCACACTCTACCCGGAACTTGCAAAAAAAGGAGTGGAAATTTCTTTGATGTTTACAGAGCCAGTGTTCCGGAGGTTCAAAACGGATTACAGGGAAGAACTGTGCACTTTCCTGAATTTTGGAAACGTCAGGGTGTTTATCTTCCCGCAAGACCCTAAAATTGCAGACCTTACAGTGACAGATAGGTTTTTTCTGCTCACTCTTTTCCCAGGGGAGAAATTCTTTGAACACGAAAGCCTGATAAGTTCCGAACCTGAAGCCCTTAAATGGGGTACCGACCTTTTCTCGCACATGCTAAAGGAAGCAATCCAGGTAAAAGAGATTTGAATTTCGTATTCTGCAGCAATTATTGAAAATGTATTCGTCTAAATATGTAAACCTTCTAAACCGGTTCTGTTTTTAACCTGAATCCTTTAAATCTGTGATTTATCTGTTCTTATCAGCTCTCCTCCACCTTATTTAACTCCCCTCCACCTTATTTACCTCGCCCCAACCTTCTTTGTTACTTTATTCCTTATAACTTTTTTATATGGGAGTGCTTCTGATAGGGCTTGCTGTAAAGGAAAAAGAAACGGTAAAAAGAAATTCTGAAAAAACAAAAACGAAATTCTTCAAATAACAGGCACAAAGAAATGAAAGTACTTTTCAAATCACAGCACTTTAGTGCCAGAGAAAAGAAATAAGGTAGTTATGAAAATAAGCTCGTGAAATGGAAGGCATGAGAAAGAGATTTTTCAGGTAATAAACCTGTTTAATTGTTTATTTTCTAATTACTTTATATGAAATAGGAGACTATTCTTAATAGGGATAGACATGAGTTTCACACTTAATATAGAGACTGATTTCTCACCTCAGGAAGTATGTGAGGCTATCCGTTCGGCTCTTGAACATGAAAAGCATGTTGCAAAATACAAGGTCAAGCGGTATTCCATAATCTGTGAGGATTTTGAGGCAAAGTTCGGGTACAGCTCAAGTGAGCTCAGGGCAAGGTTCGAAGCCGGAAACATGGGAGATGAAAGTGATTTCTTCGACTGGTATGCGGCAAAAAGGGGATTCGACCACTGGAACAAAAGGCTTGAGATCCTTTCAGGGATTTCCCTGTGAAAAGCAGTTTTAAATTGATCTCTTTTTTAGGAAAGTTCTTCCTTCCTATTTCCAAAATGAGTGTTGAAACCGGAGTACTTTCGAGACCCGGAGTACTTCTCTACGGGATCGTGTTTTTATTTTTTATCTTTTGCTGTTGACCACACGATCGAGTTCAAGATGTCCCTCTTCTTTTGCAAACATGTACCCCATAGTCCGATTATGAGGCAGGAAGAATCTGGCTCTCCGGGCAATAGTTCCATCTACTTCCGATACTACGTGAACTACCCGTCATTGAAATGACGGGCATCCTGCTTCATGGCTCTCTCTTTTGAGAATAACTCCGCAGGCTCTACCCTCTGTTCCAGAGGTGATTAGATTATTAATTGCAAATTGTTTAATGTTGATGGCTGCATTAATATCTCTGTAATGGTTTGTATTACAAGAAGGACAAAACCATTCTCTATCCTTTAAAGTTAATTCAGAATTATGGTATCCGCAAACATGACAATTTTTAGAAGATGGTTCAAACATTCCAATCTTCAAAATTGTCTTGCCAAACCATTGAGCCTTATACTCCAACTTTGTTACAAAACTGTACCATGCAGAATCAGCCACAGCTTGAGCTAATTTGTGATTCTTAATCATACCTTTTATGTTTAAAGTTTCAATTGCAACTGCTTGGTTTTCGCGTATTAGTGACAATGAAACTTTATGCTGAAAATTATTTCTCTGGTTTGAAACTAATTGATGTTGTTTTGCAAGTTTCTTAACAGCTTTCTTCCGGTTTTGAGAACCTCTAACCTTTCTACTGACTCTTTTTTGTAGCATTTTAAGTTTCTTTATAGACTTTTTAAGAAACTTGGGGTTCTCAATTTTCTCCCCTGTAGATATGGCTGCAAATGTCTTGATACCAACATCAACACCTACCAGAGTTGATTCGGAATATTGTTGAGTTACCGGATAGTTATTCAGATCCTCGGTTAAGATGCTAATATGGTATCTTCCGGCTGATGTTCTGGAAACTGTAGCAGTTCTTAAAAATTCTGAATTAAGATCCTTCTCAACTATGATTTCGTTATTAATGGTAGTTGTTTTGATATGAGTTTCAAAGAATTCAGGTTCAAAAAAGGGTCTATGTATGTTGATTTTTATCCAGCCAATAATAGGTAGAAATACCTCAGACGTAGTTAAGTTAATTTTATAATGTTGAGGAACCTGGAAAGAGAAATGTTGTTTTTTCTTTAATTTCTCAGCTGGATAATCCCCCAATCCTTTAAAAAAACGCTGATAAGCAGTATCTAAGTTTTTGTTTGCCTGTTGCAAAGATTGAGAATTAACATTCTTCAACCAAGGATAAATATCTTTTAAGACAAGAATGTGCTTATCAAGTTCTGATCTTGAGATACTACATCCACACTGACTATATAAAATAGATTTAATATGAAGAAGTTTATTATAGAGAAAACGGACGCCGCCAAAATGCTGTTCAAGCACTTGCTTTTGGCCCTCTTCAGGATAAATCCTATATAAACTTCCTTTTCTCATATTTATCATGTATATAAAGGTTTTGAACTTATATTAAGCCAATAGTTATCGAAAAATGGTAAATGTACGGAAGTTGACGGCATTCATCCCGCCACTAAAGTAACAGGCATTCTGCCTTTGTTTTTCGTAAACCAATCTCCTCTCCTTGGAAAAGGAGATCCATTCAGACAGATACCTATAAATATTTTCCAATGATAATTTAATTTTTGTGGGAATTCAGACCTTTTAAAATAAATTTTTGTTTCCAGTCGCTTCAAATGGCTTTATTTTTTACGAATTTTAGAACAGTGTTCTTCTTTTGCACCTATATCCGATAACCAATTTCTTATAGAGCCGATCCCAAAACTCAAAATTTGCTTCTCTGAATCCAGTATTCCGAGTAATCAATCGAGTTTCAGATCACGAAAAACCATTCTAAAAATTTAATGATTTGAGAATAAAATTGGTTTTGGGATGAGCTCATATATTTGTCGCTCTTTAATTGTTTATAATCAATATATCTCCAACTCCTTACCTTACTATATATTTAATAGTAGAGTAAGAGTATATTATTCCAACAAAAACAGATCTAACGAAGGGGTGAATTGAATGGTCAAATTGAGCAGTGAAATGGTCGAAGATTTTGAAAAAATGAAGGTTTTTCCTTTTGCAACTGCCTCCGGAAACGGAGATCCGAACGTAATACCCATCGGCTTTTGTAAGCTCCAGGAAGACAGAGAAACTATCTGGATTGCAGACAACTACTTTTATAAGACCCGCCAGAACCTTGAAGAAAACCCGAGGGGTGCGATTTACGTATGGGGCCCTGAGGTTAAGGGGTGTTACCAGATAAAAGGGGACTTTGAGATAAAGACCGAAGGGGAAGACTACGAGAAGATGCATAAGATGGTCAAGAGCATGGGAGACAGGTTCCCTGCAAAAGCCCTTGCCGTCATGAAAATCACGGAAGTTTATGAGTGCAAATCCGGAGCAGGAGCCGGAAAGCAGCTCTTATAAAGTTTCTCATAATAGTTTATAACATTTACTATTTTATACTGACATCGAGGATGGATAAACGTCCTCACAAATTCTTCTTTTTTAAGAAATATTCCTGGAAAAAGGTATCATTATGCCTTTTTCCGGACATTTTATTAGTTTCGTAGCAATATATCATAAGAAGTGTAACATTGATTGTTCGATACTTTACAAAGAAACTATATATGCCTGGACTTCTTACCCACTTTTAGGTGACACTATGAAAACCTGGAAAGTATGTGTATTATGCATAATTACAGGGCTACTAGCTGTTCCTGCAGTTTCGGCCAAAGAGGAATGCGCGGTTAACTCTGGCACGGAAGACGCTCTGGCTTCTACCGTAAAAGATTACATTGTTAGCCCCTGGACAGAAAATATTCTTAGTACTGAAAATTCCGTTTCTTCTCTAAGGTCAACCCAGTACATAAGCCAGGGGCAGACTATAACTCACAATGTAAACGTAGGCTCAGGAGTAGATTATCTTGAAGTAGATTTGAATTGGGGAGATACAAGTGATTCTCTGACTCTTAGCATTTACACCCCATCAGGAAGCAAAATCGGAACTTACCGGGATAACTATGACGGAAGTGTGAACGGCAGGATACGCCTTAATATAGATCCCTCACAGGGATATGTGGTACAGGGAACATGGATATTCAAAGTCTACGGAGAATCGGTTAGTGGTACTGAAGATTACACGTTTAATGTTGCGCAGCATTAATTGCAGGAGAATCTATCTCCTTCTCTTTTTTTCTTTATTTTTAATAATGGCAGCCGAAGCTACGGAATATATCGTAAGCCCAGCACCAGGTGATGAATTTGGAGTATCCGTAGCCGGAGAGGATGTACAGATATTAGAAGATACCGTAATACCCTACTGGCAATTTTTGCTCTGGCTGGCTGTAATGAATATCTTGTCGGTAATGGATATACTGATCCTTCCTGTAAAGTTTCTTTTCGCAATACTCGGATTTCGATTGGTAGACCATTCAAACGCTGTTGGGGTTATGAAGAGAAAGAATATATATGCCTTTATAAAAGCCAATCCAGGGATCTGTGTTAGTAAGATTGCAAATTATATGGATCTGAACCGAGGGACTCTGCGCCATCATCTCAAGATTCTAGAAACGAAAAACATGATCGAAGCTCACAGTGATCGCGGAAAAGTCCTATACTTCCAGAATAATTCCACATACGGTGAAAATGAAAAGCTGGTTATCTCAGTCCTTCAAAATGAGATTACCCGAAAGATAATTTCGAAAATATTAAAGGAAGAATGCAACACCAATGGGGATCTTGCCCTTACAACAGGAATTTCCAAAAGTACAATTAGCTGGTATATGAAACAATTAAAGGAGTCAGATCTTATTGAAGAAAATAAGATGGGAAAGAGTATAATATACAATATAAATCCTGTTTATCGGGATACAATTGAAAAAACATATATGAAATTCTTTGAATAACGGGCTCAAATTTAGATTCCGAGCCCATAAAATACATTGGTGGACTGGCCATGAAAATAGGCCCTATTGAAGATGAAGAACTGGAGCGTTCACTTCCAGAAACATACTTGAAAATGATCCGCAGATTTGTGCTCTTATTATTGGGCTTGAGGATAATGAATTAAGTTATGGAATAAAACCTGAACTGGTAAAGTTAAATCTAAATACCTGATTAAGCATATTGAAGTTTTATAAATTTTATGACATTTACCAGATAAAATTTAAAATGGTGTAAAATATATGGATAATCTAAACCTAAATAAATTATTATTTGACCCGAATTCGTTTTTCAGGGAAAAACTAGGAAATGAAGTCAGTTTTAAGTATCCTCTATTGATAATACTTGTAATCGCTGTATTAACAATAAGTTCAAGTTTGCTGGTCATGAATAACCTTAAAGATTCGTTTTCTTCTGACATGGATTCATCTATATCTGCTTCAGTAATGTCAATCGGTATCATTGGAGGTGCCATCGGGGGTTTGATTGGAACATTTATTAGTTGGTTTGTACTGGCTGGAATCTTCTATTCAATATCCTATGTATTTGCTTCAAAGGGTTCTTTCAAGAGAACGTTAGAGTTTGTAGGTTATGGATTTGTGCCACAAATATTCAGCAGCGTGGTAAGTATTATTGCAATGTATTTCTTGTTATCTTCGGTTGATTTTTCCTCACAAGACTCACAATTTATGGCCCAGGGTATAGAGCAGATGTTCTCAAATAATCCCCTGTTTTATACCTCGCAAATAATTGCAATTTTATGTTTCATACTGTCTGCATACATCTGGATATTTGCACTCTTGCATGCCCGAAATATGTCATTTAAAAACGCCGCTATTACTGTAGGGATTCCAGCAGGCCTGTCTATTGTTATCCAGATATATTCATTCCTGTTTACTTCCGCAAGCCTGTAATTCTGTAGAAATAATCTTATCAGAAATGTTGGAAGCTAATCAGGAATGTTGTATCAAATCTGAGAGGGCATACACCTCGAGTTGGTTGAAATCAGCGCATGGGTGACAGGTTTCCTGAAAAAGCCCTCTCCATTACGGAGATCAAGAAGGTTATGAGTGTAAATCCAGAGCAGGAACCGGAAAGCAGCTTCTTTGAAAGCCTTTCAGACGAGATATAAAAAATTTATGATTTTGTCCTGTCCGGGAGGATGAAATTCCATCCTCACAATTTCTCTTTTTTTGAACAAATTTACTATACAAAGGCAGGCTGTGCCTTTTTTCAGATAATTCTGCATATTTTATGAAATACATATTAAAGGACTACATGAGAATGATTGTTTGATACTTTGGAGAGAAACTATATATGCTCGGGTTTCTTACCCCATATGTGACAGTATGAAAAGATGAAAAGTATCAATATTATGTATGGCTGCAGGCTTAGTATGTCTACAGGTTTACTGGTTGTACCTGCAGTCTCGGCAGAAGAGGAATTATTGCAAGTCCATTTCCTGAAGATTCTTCACTCCCTCCTTAAAAGGAATATGTGGCAATCTCCTGCCCGGCAGATTCCTCTAATGCCGAGTTTTAATTTTTTATTCTTCTGCCTGCTTATCGCATAATCTACGGGCAGACTAACTAACAATAACTCTCAAGCAGGAATACATAACTCAGGAAATTTAAAAGTTGAAAGCCTATGAGGAATCGGTCAGTGGAACCGAAGACTGAACGTTTAATATTTACAAGCTCTAAGCTTGAAAAAAAGCTTATCCTCTGTATATTCTTTTTTTTATTCACAACAACAGCCGGGGCTACGGAATATATTGTAAGCCCGGCTCCAAATGATGAATTTGGAGTATCCGTAGCTGGAGAAGACGTGCAGATATTAGAAGATACCGTAATACCCTACTGGCAGTTTCTGCTCTGGCTGGCCGTGATGAATGTCTTATCGGTAACAGACATACTGCTGTTACCTGCAAAGCTTATTTTTGCAATACTCGGATTTCGAGTGGTAGACTATTCAAATACTATTGGAGTTCTGAAGAGGAAAAACATATATGATTTTATCAAAACAAGGCCCGGGACCTACATAGGTGAGATTGCAAACAATATGGGCCTGAACCGGGGGACATTGCGCCACCATCTCCAAATTCTCGAAGCAGAAAATATGATCGAAGCTCAATGTTTGGGTGGAAAAGTCCGGTACTTCCAGAACAGCTCCACATACGACGAAAAAGAAAAACGTGTTATTTCAGCTCTTCAAAATGAGATGAACCGAAAGATAATTTCAAAGATATTAAAGGAAGAATGCAACACCAATGGAGACCTTGCTCTTACAACGGGAATTTCCAGATGTACGATTTCCTGGTATATGAAGCAATTAAAGGCTCTGGACCTGATTGAAGAAAATAAGATGGGAAGGAGTAAAATATACAGTATAAATCCTGTTTATCGGGATACAATTGAAAAAACGTATGTGAAGTTTTTTGAATAATCTACCTTTTTGCTTAAACCCTATTAATCCCCTGGGATTTACATTCCGACACCTTCCATAGAATAGGACACAAATTCAGTATTTCACTAAAAACTTCTCTCCACTTTTCTCATTGTCCGTTCCAGACCTGGACCACTTCTCGTGTGTCCATGTCAATCAACGCGGATACCGAATGATCCATCCATGTCACACTGATCAGGGTCTTTCTGGAATAGAACTTCTCCGCTGTCTCAGGTAGTATCCGTTTTACGGATGAAACTCCGTATGCATTCGTATCAGTACTCAGAGCGTTCGCGACACCATCACTTTGCATAGCCACGCCAATAGCTTCGGATCGGACAGATTCGGGAATGGCTTCAAGGAGATATCCAACCTGTATCAAGTCACCGTCACGGTATGTAAAATCATACAGGTCAGGATACCTGGAACCTGACGACTCAGCGATCGCATGTATACGGAGTTTGTCATTTTCTCTCGATGCGCTAAGTGTAACGTTATCGTATTCCATGCCAGGGTAGGGACTTATTTGCTGTTTGATCTTTGTCTCGATCATGGAACTCTCTGCCGGTGGTATACCCACCCATGTAATCTCATACCCGGAGGACGAATTTTCAGAGTCATTGATACATACAACACCAGCTATGAGGAACATTACGACCAATGCAGCCATGAACAATTTTGATAAATGGTCCATAAATGTCACCTGAAAAAAGGTCACCTGAAAAAGAAAGAACGGGCGTTACTACGCCCGTATCCGCTTGTTCATTCAACGGCCCCGATAGAAATCAAATAGTTGAACTGTTCCGTATTTGCCGGAAGTATGTCGAGCTTCCATTCTCCGATGGCACCTGGTGCCTCATAGGTCTCCGTGTAGACTTCAATAGCACCATGATAGATCCCTGCTCCATCCATTTCCCAGGGAGGGAAGTCAGATGCTCCAAGACTGACAGTACCGCTGTAGGTTGTTTTAACCAGATTCAGTTCGACCTCACCTGATTCACCTTCCAGTGCCAGGTCAAAGGATGCCTCATCTTTCTCGTTCTGACTGCCTGCACCCATCCACATACCATAATTGTGGTCATTGGATGACACTTCAATGGTAATGGGACCGTTGGTCCTGGTGGTGAACGTCTTTGTGTACGGTTCACTGGGCTGGGTCCACACCTCGAAATTCATTTGGACCTGACCGTCCCATTCACGTATAGATGGATCGTCAATGTTCAGATCAATAGCTCCGTTGTATCTGCCTTTTGCATCATCAGGAACTTCAAGATGCACCTTGACAACAGCCGTTTCACCTGCTTTTACGATGGAAGGGCCGGTAATAGTGATAGCATCATCATCAAATGCAGGACCTCCCGTGCCATATGGACCATAATACCTTTGGTTGTTCTCACTCATTTTCGGGTCGATAGCAATATCCCTGTCAGCTACGCTCTTGAGCTTGATTTCATAGTCATATTCATCCCCTGCCTTGACACGGTCATTGAGATATGGCGTCTGGATCTGGATCTTCGGAGGAGTCCAGACATCGACATAAAGATGCATGACATTGATATACTGGGGATAGGGTGTTGGATATGGTGTTGGCATCACATCATCGGTGAATGCGATATCAGTTCCATAGTTCCCGATATCAGCATCTTGTGGGATATTCACCTTAATGGTAAACTCCTGTTTAGCATCCGTTTCGATGTCTTTTCTGGCAGGTGTTACGGTGACCCAACTTTCTTCAAAGATATTCTCCATATACGGGGATAGCACAACCCTGGGTTCTACTGTAATGGTTTTATTGTCCTTGTTTGTGACAGTCACAGTGATTTCATCGCTACTTCCCGGTTTTAACTGGGTGTTTGAATGACGTGGATTGATCTTGAGTTTTGCAAAATCCGTATCTGGATTGAAACCAGCATCAGAGGTCACTGTTACCACCTCATCAACCATAATCATACCCGAGTTTGGAACTGGATGCGCTTCAACTTCAATTGCACTAACAGCGGGCATGAACGCTATGCTCACAAGCAGCATTGCAACAATTAGCTCGCCTATTCGTATTCCTTTGCTTTCTATCATTCTTAATTTTCTCCTTTCCTTCATATTTATCCTGTATGTCTCCCGAAAGCAAAGCCAGCGAACTTTAAGCACAGTTAAAGTTAAAGTCAACGCGGTTTTGCCTTAGGGAAAATATTCAGAAGATTCGGCTCTTCCGGGTAGATTGTTCTGAATCAAACTCAGTTTTTTCACAATGTTCAAACTCAATATGTTTGTGGACTTCTTATAATTGCTTTATACCCATTTCATCAAAATGAATATAGCCCAAATTAATTGGATATTTGATATAATATCTCAAAAAGTCTTCATATAGCACTGAAGTTATCACCTATATATGATTTCTGTCCAATGTATCAAAAAGATTTTAATATAAATAAATAATGTTAAACGATGAAAATATAACTTAAGTATCTTTTGTTATAGTTTGATGATCTGGATAGAAAACTTATATAGGACGTAGAAAAAGTAGTTTATTGAAAAATAGATAAGGGAGTTGAAATGAATAGCAGATGTTAATGCCACAGGCAACTCACTCCTTAACGTTGAGACGAACCGGGGCATCCGGTACATGATGTGAATTATAATTAATTTCGGGAAAACTTTGGAGATAACATGGTAGACAACCAGTAAAGCTACTTATTTTGTTTTTTCAATTATAGTCTACTTTCAGGGACTGCACTTGCAGATACTTACCACGCAAAAACGATTGAGTACGTTTTGATAATTACTATCATGAATCATATTTTCGGGCCAGTAACTCAACTTCAGGCAGTAATGGTGGAATAGAGGATTTTACATTAACCAACTCCACTCAGTTAAACAGCTCTACTCAAAACGATAGAGAAAATACTATCTTTCCAATAGAAGGCATCTTAACCCTGCTGGATACCGGATATTAGAGCAGGTATTTTTAAGCCCGGAAGGTACATACCCGTGAAAAAATTACCTGAAATATAAGGCGCAGCCTAATATAAGATAGAGAATATAATAATAACCAGGGATAGGCAGGGACAGCAGGTGGTCGGCTGCAATCCCGGAAGGTATCACTCAATGAGGGGGAGAGTGAACCGGAGGGTGGGCAAATTATGATGACGACTGATGCCTGGATTACCTTAGGGATTCTGGCAGTTGCTTTTGCACTGCTCTTATTCTCCAAACTGCCGGCGCACATAATTTTCCTGGGAGCCCTCACTGCTGCAATAACGCTCGGACTTGCCCCGGTAGAAGATTTATTGAAAGGCTTTTCCAATCAGGGTGTGTTGACCGTTGCCGTACTTTTCATGATTGCCGAGGGGATGTACTCCACCGGGGCTATCACCATGATTTCGGACCGCATTGTGGGAATTCCAAAATCGCTTCTCAGCGGCCAGCTCAAGATTCTTCCTCCCGTGGCATTAGGGAGTGCGTTTCTAAACAACACCCCGCTCGTTGCCATGATGATCCCTGTGATCCGCGACCTCTCAAGGAACACGGGCCTTGACTCCTCAAAAATCTACATCCCCTTAAGCTACGCATCCATACTCGGGGGCGCTTCCACTCTTATAGGCACCTCTTCAAACCTGATTATTGCAGGCCTCGTAATCGAACAGATCGCAAAAAATGATCCGGGAACCCCCGTGATGGAAAGGATCACCATCTTCGTTCCGACGGTTGTAGGGCTTCCTGCAGCTATCATCGGCATAGTCTTTCTCCTTTTCATCGGCACAAAACTTCTTCCGCGGCATGATGCAGGAAAAAAAGAGGAGATAAAAAGGCGCCTCTACAGGGCTGAGTTCTTCATCGATGTTGATTCCTACCTTGCAGGAAAGACCATCGAGAAAGCCGGCTTTTCTGCCTCGACGGGATATACCCTGAATGCGGTCCGGCGAGGAGAGAAGGAAAAGCCCCCGATAGAACCTGCCCTCGTGCTCAGGCAGGGGGATGTCCTGACCTTTACCACTGATGCCGAAGGGCTGCCTGCGCTCTGGGCAACCATAGGGCTTACCCCGCTCAACACGCTTTCCCCGATGAAGGGCGAGCGATACCGGCACCGTCTTGTAGAGGTAGTCGTATCTCCCCGGAGTTCAGCTGTCGGGCACAGCATTGAAGAACGCCGGGAGACCGGGAAACCTTACGAGGCAGCGATTGTGGCAATTTCCCGGGGAGGAGAGCCTCCGGCAGTTCCCCTCAGAAAAGTGCGGATCAGGCAGGGGGATAATGCCGTGCTTGAGGTCGAAGACTCGTTTTTCTACCACAACCGAAACGAAACCGAGTTTATTCTTATCAAGCGCCTGAGAGGCTACCGTGTAAAGAGGACGGACCGCGCTATCGCCGCAATTGTAATTACGGCGGCAATGGTTACATCGGCTGCACTCGGCCTGCTTACGATCCTCAACGCTGCGCTTCTGGCAACCTTTGCAATGCTTGCAACCGGGTGCATGAGCATAAGGAGAGCGACTAAGAGCATTGAATGGAACACGGTCGTGGTGCTCGGATGCGCTGTCGGGCTTGAGGCGGCGGTTACGGAAAGCGGGCTTGCAGACGTTATCGGCAGCCTGGTCTCGGCCTTTGGGGGCAACGACCCTTATGTGGCACTTACAGTTGTCTTCGTTAGCTGTGTCCTGATGACAAACATCATCACAAATGCCGCAGCAGCCGCCTTCATGTTCCCGATTGCGGTCTCAATTGCTGGGGACATAGGTAGCAGCTTCATGCCGTTCGCAGTTGCCCTTATGCTCGGGACGAGTTATTCGTTCCTCAACCCCGCCGGGTACCAGACCAACCTCATGGTCTTCGAGCCAGGAGGATACACTACAGGAGATTACATAAAAGTAGGACTGCCTCTCACAATTCTGGTGAGCCTGGTCGTAATCCTGCTAACCCCACTCATATACGAGTTCTGATATTGTTGTGATAGCTGAGATTTGGAAAAACTGGAGGAGTTGACTGAGAGTACTTTTCTTTTAAGTGCTTAAATTTATTCAGGAGGGGTAAAAGTGAGAACCAGACTATCACTATGTTTAATGCAAAAACTCAAAGTCTCTGAAATAAAATCAGTGAACTCGAAAAAATAAATAGTGATGCAAAAAGAATCTGAAATCAAAATCAATGAAAGAAAAAATCAAAGAGTATTTTAAATCCCGCCCGAAGGCGGAACTTGAAATCACTCTGCAGGGGCTTCTGCGGTTTCAAGGCCGAGAAGGGCTTTTATGGATTTGTCTCCATATTCAACGATCTTGGCGTTGATCTGGACGATGTCATGGGCAATTTCCTTGCCGCGCATCATCTTTCTCCTGCGCTGTCCCGGGTGTTTGGGGACATAGCCGACACCTACTGCCAGCAGAATTCTCTGTCTTCTGGGGCCTGGAAGGTCCGGTTTCATAACAAAACCGCTGCCGTCGCAGCCGCCAGTGATCTTGACTTTGTAGCCGGCGAGCCCGAAAAGGGCACCGTCAACAACTTCACCGATTGATTTTCCAATTAATGCGTTTGCTTCAGCGTCTTTAACGTCGATCTGGTAAGCACGCGCTTCTTTTGGGTCAGAAACTACAACTTTGAAATTTGCCATGTGAAATCCTCCTATCAGATTTATCTGTAATAATAATTCCTTTGCCTTGCCTTCATTATCAGAATATTTACCTGACTTTTTACCTGACTCTTTAATTAAATCCTTGCTGTATCCTGAATATGCTGCTGCCCTGCATATCAGCCGTTACTTTGCCCAGAAAGGATTATCTTTTCTTTTGAGTTCAAGGAAAATATCAAAAGTTTCCTTTTCATCGGTTGAAAGGGAATTGTAGATCTCGTGCTCCAGTACTTTGGCATGCCTTTCAGGCACGTTCATATAAAGCACGTCTCCTTCTTTGATCTGCCTGCCTACGGTTGCGCCGTCAATAGCCATTGCAACTTCTTTGCCTACCCTTGCAGAAGGAATATTTTCTCCATCGGACTGCAGACCCTTGATCTTGCCCACGACGTTTCCGTTTTCAAGCATGACATCTGCATTTGTCCGCACGACTCCTCCAAGAACCCTTACCCCGACTACGGCAGGTTTGCTCTGGCGGAACACGCATCCGGGAAGGATCTTAAACTTTCCGGGGCGAATAATCGTTTCGAAAATCTTCTTTTCAGCCAGTTCCTTCTGTTCCTTTACGTATTTCTGGTAATCTTCAACCAGACGGTAGATCACGTCGCTTGTGAGTACCTTTACAGTGCTTTCCTGCAGGAACTCTCTGGCATCAGGGTGAACCTTAACATTGAAACCTATAAGCACAGAATAGAGGGGGTCTTCAACTGTTGAAGCCTCAATCGCGTCCCTGTGAGAGATGTCTCCTACTTCAGCTTTCCTGATAAGGACTTCATCCTTCTGGAACTCGTGGACAAGGGCTTCAAGGGAGCCGAGGGTATCTGCTTTAATCAGAATTCCAACGGAGCCCGTATCAATCCTGACCTCATCGATCTCGGACTTTACCTGGGCTACAATTTCCTCAAGGGTTTCTTCCGTTGCTACCCTTATGGGAGCGCCCGCAAGTGCACCTTCCAGGCCGGGAGCAGAGATCTTCACACCAGCCGCAGCAGTGATCTTATTCACCTGCTGGAACTTACTCTCGTAACGGATTTCGGAAAGTTCCCTTGGCTTTAAAAGAGCCCTTACCTTTGTCTGGATCGGCTCGCCCAGGCTTCCGATAACAACCGTATCCCCTTTCTTTAATGTGCCATCGTAGAGAATAACGTCAAGGGTTGCTCCGAGACCTTTTTCTTCCTTTACCTCAAGGACGGTCCCGACTCCCGGGCCTGTGGCACTGTACTGCAGATTTGCCTCAAGGAATCTCTGAGCAAGGCCTAAAAGCACCATGAGGACATCAGGGATGCCTTCTCCAGTAAAAGCACTTACAGGGACTACACCCAGAGTGTTCTGGAAGTTCGTGACCCGGTCATAACGTTCTGCAGCAAAGCCCTGGTTATAGAGTTCACCTATTACCTCGTAGAGCTTTGTTTCAATCCGTGCCTGGACATCGCCAGACTGCTTTTTGAAAGTAGCTGCAAAAGGCATGTTCTTGTATGAAACCCAGCCGCCGACCCTATCGATCTTGTTGGCAACGACAACAAAAGGAGTTTTGAACCTTTTTAAGATCTGCAGGCTTTCGTAGGTCTGGGGTTTAAAGCCTTCGTTTATGTCAACAACAACAATAGCAAGATCGGCAAGGGCGCCTCCTCTGCTCCTGAGAGTTGTAAAGGCATGGTGTCCCGGAGTATCAATAAAAAGAAGCCCTGGCACCATGAAACGGTCCCTTAGCCTTGGGTCTCCGAGCTTGTCTACAATCACGTCTATAGGGACTTCGGTTGCTCCGATATGCTGGGTGATGGCCCCGGCTTCTCCACTGACAATTGCAGTACCCCTGATCTTGTCGAGCAGAGTGGTTTTCCCGTGATCGACGTGCCCCATCACGCAGACTATAGGAGTCCTAAGATTTTTCTTGTCGGTCATATACAAAACCTCTCTCATTCCCGCGTCTTATTTGCTGCAGGTCCAGAAGGGCCCGGGTTTCCCCGGAAGGACCCATTTTGCAGGTGCCTGATAAACAAAGGCTTGGAATCGTGCCCGAAAAAATCCATAGACACGAAAAGGCTTTGATGCACCTGCATTACTCGTACAGACAGACCTCATCGACTCTGGAATACTTCCCGATTTCGGAGTCCTTGAAGTGAATTGCAATTTCCCTTGCTGCAGCTTCGGGTGAATCGGAGGCGTGAACCACGTTCCTGCCTACATCCAGAGCAAAGTCTCCACGGATAGTTCCTGGAGCCGCATCAACAGGGTTTGTAGCCCCGTTTATTGCTCTCATAACCTTAACTGCATCCTTTCCGGCAACTACCATTGAGACGGAGGGACCGGAGGTAATGAACTCGATAAGGGAGGGGAAAAAGGGCCTTGCTGCGTGTTCGCCGTAGTGCTCTTTTGCAGTGGCTTCAGCAATGACGTTCATTCTGAGAGCGACAAGCTTTAAGCCTCTCTTTTCGATTTTGGAGATTACTTCTCCGACCAGACCGCGCTGGACTCCGTCAGGTTTCACCATAACGTATGTCTGTTCCATATGCACACCTTACTATATTTGAACTAATGACGGCAGTTATGCTTTTTTCAACTGGATTTTGCCTTTCTCAGTCCATTCGGTGCGGCGCGGAAGCCTGCCAAGGGCGAAGTTGCTCACGCACTTGGAAGAGCACAGGAAATAGGTGGAGCCGTCTTTTTTGACATAGAGCTTACCGGTACCAGGCTCCAGCATCTGCCCGCAAAAATAGCATTTTCTCTGTTCCATTTATTTTCACCGCGTATCTTTTTACCTGGTAGTCAGTTTCTTTGCTTCTCTTGACGTTTCCAGAAGCATCATAATGTCGCCGATGCGGATAGGGCCCACACAGTTTCTTGTGATTACTCGACCCTTATCTCTGCCTTCCAGAACCCTGCACTGGATCTGGCTGGCTTCACCATGCATACCTGTATTCCCGATAACGTCAATAACTTCAGCAGCAAAGCCGCCGATTGTGCTTTCTTCAGCCATATTCAGCACCCCATGTTATCAGGATTATTTAAGAGCTTCAAGTTTCTGAGAAATGTCCTGAATCATTTCAGCTGCTTTCCCTGCATCCACAATTGCTACGGTCGCACAGGAGACACCAAGTCCGCTGGCTGCGCCAAGTTCTTTCTGGTTCTTGATGAAGATGTAAGGAGCGTTCTTCTCTTCGGAAAGAGGAGCGATATGAGCGATAATCTCTGAAGGCTCGATATCTTCGGCAATCAGGACAAGCTTTGCATTGCCTCTTTCGATTGCTTTGGTAGCTTCATTTGTACCTTTTTTAATCTTTCCAGTGTCTCTGGCAAGCTCCAGAGCTTCAAGTGCTTTGTTTGTAAGTTCTTCAGGAACATCGAATTTAGCGAATCGTGCCATTTAAATTTCTCCTTCGAAATTGCGGATCTCGCAATTTTTCATCAATCATAGGTTTTTAACACATATCTGTCAACATTGAAAATTCAAATCCCTAAAAAAGAACCTGAAATACTTCAATGCAGAGAGTAAATGAGTTGAAACATAGATACTGCTAGCTAAATGCTGCAGATTGAACCTTAGAAGTACATAATCACCTATAAACTTTCTGCTTGATAAGAAGGGCAACAGACAGATACGGGGATAAATCAGCAAAAAACGGAATATATAAGGAAAGCCTCAGCCCATAAGTCAAAAATTAAAGAAAATTAACAAATGCGTCATGGTTATAAGGGATGTAAGGATTTTGATTTGTATGAACACAATCTATTATGAAGCCCATAATAATCTTTACCTCAACCTTACAAACAGATGCAGTGCGGACTGTGTCTTCTGCATCCGCAACTTTGCAGACGGCGTTTATGGGTATGACCTGAGGCTTTCAAAAGAACCATCAACAGAAGAGCTAATCGAAGCCCTTGAAGGGCTGGACCTTTCAAACTATAAGGAAATCGTGTTTACAGGTCTTGGAGAACCAACCCTCAGGTTCGATGTGGTGCTGGCAGTCACCCGCTGGCTTAAAAACCGGGGTATAAGGGTAAGGCTCGATACCAACGGGCATGCTGCGTTGATTAATCCCGAACTGGACGTAGTTTCAGAATTGAAAAAGGCAGGCATGGATTCTATTTCAGTCAGCCTGAACGCAGAATCCGAAGAAAAATATAACAAGCTCTGCAGACCGGTCCACAAAAACGCTTACAGATCAGTACTCGATTTTGTAAAGGGAGCAAAAGAAGCCGGAATCTCTACAAGGGTTACAGTGGTTAAGATACCCGAGATTGATGTGGAAAAATGCAGAAAGCTTTCAGAAGAACTTGGTTCGGAATTCCATATAAGGACACTGTCCGAGGCTGCAAGTAAAGAAATCGGGGGAAAAAATTAAAACACCCTGAAGAAAATCCGGATTCCTTATCATAAGAATGGTATTTATTCACAGTAATAAGAATGGTATTTACTCACAGTAATAAGAATGGTATTTACTCACAGTAATAAGAATGGTATTTGCTTACAGCCTATTCACAGTCATAGTTATCCCCAGGAAGATCCTATTTTGGGGAAACTCCCTATTTCCGGAGTTATCCCCGCTTTTCGGATTTCCTCAGTTATTCCCTGGTGTGTCGTTTTCTTCAAGGTTTTCAAAGTCCTCAAGGCTCTCATCCAGTTCCTTTTGTTTGAGGATTCTCCTTTTCAAAAAGAAGACTGTACCTGCCAGAGCTCCAATTAGAAGAGCAAAAAGAAACTTTACTGAACCAAACATTTCCAAAACCTTTAAAGAACTTTCTTCAGAAGGTAACTCCACTAAACCCGAATCTTCTCCGGTTTTCGTATTCCCGTCCACACCGCTTGAGGTAACTGAAGCTTCTTCAACCCGATTTTCAACGCCCCCTGTAGCTGCAGTATCTTCTTTTATGGGCTGGAGGACTTCTTCTGCAAGAACGACATCTTTCTCCTTGATAGTTTCTTTTGGCAGGAAGCTTTCGTCCCCAAGCAGCAGTGCAAAGGCAGTGAGATTTCGTTCAAAAAGATATACTGCTTCTGCATCACTCCCGACAGCAATGGTTGAGCTGTCGCGAGAAACATCCAGGCTGTTAATATTTCCTTCGCAGTTGTAGTTCCAGAGTTCTTCCCCGTCCATATTAAGGACATAGAGGTTATCGTCCCAGCTTCCGGCTGCAATGAATGAAGAGTCGGGGGATATCTCTACATCATAGACATCGCCTTTTACCTGGTAATCCCAGAGTTTTGCTCCGGTGAGGTTAAACAGGTAAATCTTGTCGTCAAAACTTCCTGCCGCAAGATGCGAGCCATTGGTTGTTAAAGAGACACTGCTGACCCAGTTACCCGGTTTGTGCACCCATGAAAACTCCCCTTTACGGTCAAAAAGATAAACGTTATAGTTAGATCCCCCGGCAGCCACATAGTAAGCATACGGAGTCATGCTTACGCTATTGATCAAACTTCCGGTTTTTCTTCCCCAGATCGTTTTTCCCTCCCTGTCAAGGAGGTAGACGTAATTGTTGGCATTTCCAACTGTCACGTAAGACCCATCTATGGAAATGGCAACACTGCGGACAGCGCCTCTGGAATCAAAACTCCATAAAAGTTTACCTTCCCTGTTAAAGAAATAAATCTTACCGTCTTCACTGCCTGCCGCGATGTACAGGCCATCGGAAGAAATCGCTACACTATTGAGACTGCCTCCTGTTTTGCGACGCCATAGCAGATCTCCTTCCCGGTTAAAAAGGTACACTTTTTTATCGTTGCTTCCCGCCGCAACTCGAGCCCCATCTGAAGAAAGTGATACTGTATAAACAATATCACCGGTAGTATAATTCCAAAGTTGTGTCCCTTTAGAATTAAAAAAAGAAACTTTGTGATCAAAACCGCCAGCTACAAGATAGTCCCCTGTTGAAGAAATTGATACGTCATTTACTATACAACCGGTTTCACATCTGCTTAACAGATCAAAAGCCTTGAGTTCTGAAAGGTCCACGTCCCCGCTATCCCGAACAAGAGGATCTGCAGCTTCCGCCCCTGAAAGAAGACCGAAAAACAGACCCAGTGCCAAAAATAACCATATTCCCGATGAATGTTTCATATAATTTATAATGAAGTACTTTATTGCACATGAATTTTTTGTTACAGTAAGCTAAACAGGGAAAAATTAACAAAATTTATTTGGTTCTTATTGCGCTTGAATAAGCAGTAATAATTAAATTATAGATATATATTATCAGATTGTTAATCCTCAAGAGCTTAACGAAATGTTTGATTATCAGAGTGTTATCCTCAAGAGTTTAACGAAGTATTTGATTATCAGATTATTAACACTCGGAATTTTAACGAAGTGTTTGATTATCAGATTATTAACACTCAAAAGTTTAAAGAAGTGTTTGATTATCAGAGTGTTATCCTCAAGAGTTTAACGAAGTATTTGATTATCAGATTGTTAACACTCAAAAGTTTAACGTAAATGTTTGCATGATATGGTAAAATATTTGGAAATTCTGAAAAAGAGTACTTTATCCCGCATTCGGAAAAAGGGTGTTGTAAGGTTAGAATAGGTAGTTTAAAGTTATATTTATGGCAGTAGCTGTGAGTCTGCTGGATGAATTAAGTTATTCCTGATTCATTGCAGTTATCTTCCCGTATTAATTTGTTTTAACCTTCACTGTTCCGGATGTGGAATACAAAAAAGGTTTATAGGATGTGATTTTTGGTGGCGAGAGAAGTATGGAACACCAGAGTTGGATTTATTCTTGCAGCAATAGGTTCTGCAGTCGGCCTTGGAAATATCTGGAGGTTCAGCTACGCGGCGTACGAAAACGGAGGAGGAGCTTTCCTGATCCCTTATTTTGTCGCTCTTCTGACTGCAGGTATCCCGCTTATGATACTTGAGTTCGGGCTTGGAAGCAAGTTTCTAGGCTCAGCTCCAATTTCACTTAAAAGGGCGAAAAAAAGTTTCGAATGGATAGGCTGGTGGGGAGTAATTGCCAGCTTTATAATTACGACTTATTATTCTGTAATAATGGGCTGGAGCCTTGTGTACCTTTTAAAAGCGTTTACTCTTGGCTGGGGCACGGACACGGAAGCCTTTTTCAATAACGAACTATTGAATGTCTCCAGTTCCCCCTGGAACCTGGGGAGCTTTTCCTATCCGGTCCTTATAGGGCTGCTGTTGACCTGGCTGGTTATCTGGATTATAGAAAAAAAAGGCGTGCAGGCTGGAATTGAGAGGTCAAGTAAAATTTTTATTCCTCTTCTCTGGGTTCTTCTTATCGTGCTCGTGTTCAGAGCAATAACCCTTGAAGGCGCAATCAATGGAATTGAATGGTACCTGAAGCCGGATTTCAGCAAACTCACAGACATAAAGGTCTGGCAGGCAGCCTACGGACAGGCCTTTTACAGCCTGAGTCTTGGAATGGCAATAATGATTACTTATTCAAGTTACCTTCCAAAAAAGAACGATATCGTAAACAACGCTTTCATTGTCAGCCTGGCAGACGGAGCCTTCAGTTTCACCATGGGTTTTGTGGTTTTCGGGACTCTCGGACACATGGCTTATGCAAAAGGGCTCGGAATTGAAGAAGTAGTAGCCCAGAGCATAGGCCTTGCCTTTGTGGTGCTGCCAGAAGCCCTTAATATGCTCCCGGGATTAAAAACTCTTACTGCAGTTGCTTTTTTCCTGTGCATCGTAATTGCTGCCCTTTCCTCCCTCATCTCCCTTGTGGAAGCTTTTGCCTCCTCAATAATGGACAAGTTTGACATGAAAAGGAGCAGGGCAGTTGATATCACTATCGGCTTTGGGCTGCTTTTCAGCCTGATCTATGCGACCAGGGCAGGGATTTACTGGCTTGATATCATAGACCACTTCATCAATACCTACGGGCTGATTATAGTGGGCATCCTCGAAACCGTTGCAATCGGCTGGATCTATGGTGCAGATAAGATAAGAGAATGGGTCAATACTTATTCGGATTTCATGGCCGGAGCCTGGTGGAATGCCTGCATAAAAGTGGTGATTCCGGTTGTCCTGATGTACCTCGTCTACATAGATACCCGGTCAAACCTGGCTGCACCTTATGAAGGTTATGATCCTGCAGCCCTGATGGTCGGAGCCGGAGTAATTGCCCTTGGAATTCTCATCTCTTTCCTTGCGCCTTTTATCAATAAGGAGGTAGAGTAAAATGATGCTCTCGACAGGCAGCATTCTGATGGCTGCTTTCGGGTTCATAATCCTTTACGGAGGGCTGGGGCTCTGCCTGAGCATAGCCCTGAGAAAAAGGAATCCCTGAGAGAAAGGTGAAGAAATAAGGTCATTTGGGCGAATTGTTGACCAAGAAAGAAACAAAAGAAACAGAAAAAAGCAAAAAGAAACAGAAAAAAGCAAAAAGAAACAGAAACAGAAAGTTATCGGTTTCCCCGATTCTTTCTATCTACTTGTTTTTTAGAGGCGTCCTCAGCTGTTTTTACTTTCTGGCTTTTTTCTATTTATTCTTCTTTTTTGTCTGGAAGACCGCTCTCCTGCGTCGAGTGTAACAGGAACCAGAGCTTCTGTAAATCTTTTGACCCAGTATGGCGAATAAGATTGCGCGGAGTCCTTCTTAGAGAAGCTCACTGCTAAAGCCCATAAATAAGTCCTCTTGAGCGAATCTAAAAATAACAGTTACTTGTCCATAAATAAGTCCTCTTGAGCGCAGCGAAAAGGACTGCGTACTGTTGCGATTACATCGCAACTCCCAGGAAATCTCCGATTTCCTGCGATCCCGAATCTCAATTCGGGAGGGACAGAGGGAGATAGTCAAATTCGCTCTCATTGACTTCATAGGGAAGATCACAGATCCCGTCCTCGTCCAGGTCCGTACAGTTCTGGCTGAACCCCGTACCATCGGGTTTTGCCCATAAATTGCCCCCTATGCTGGGTCCACCTGCGATGTTCTTTCCTGAAGTTTTTGTAGTGTTCCAGCGAATATTCTTATTTCCATAGGCGGGTTCCAGGTTCAGGGTGTTGTTGAAAAGGTTGTTATAGAAAGTATTGTTACTGCCCGCAGCCAGGTAAAGCCCGAAATTCCTGTTTGATTCTATCAGATTGTCCCTGAATAGATTATCACTCGAATAAGAGAGGAGAATTCCCATGTCATTGAGATTTATGGTGTTGTTCCTCACTGTATTGTTCTCAGAGAAAGATGTGTAAATCCCATAATCGTTTTCGGAAATAAGGTTATCTCTGATCAGATTTGAATCTGCAAAACCATAGTCTCCGGAATAAATGTAGATTCCCTGATATTCGTTCTGGTATACGGTATTATTTTTAAGGGAATTATTGCCTGAACTATCCAAAACAATACCTTCAATATTGGTTAAAACCGCATTGTTGTTCAGTAAATTCGTTTCCGAATTTTTAAGGTATAATCCCCTCTGGTTGTTTTCGACAGTGTTGTTTGTAATGTTGTTCCGATCGGAAGAAACCAGATACACCCCATAAAGGTATTCGGAGACAATATTGCTCTTAATGGTGTTTTCGGATGTGTTGTACAGGTAGATCCCGGCTGCTTCTTTCCATATAGAATATGGTCCGGATATGTAAAATCCCGAAATCATAACGCCTTTTGAAGTCACTTTAATCACGGGCTCGGTTGTATTGGAAGCCCTGATAATTGTGCTCCAGGGATCCGCCGATTCCGAAACAAGGCTTATGTTGTCCACATCCAGAAGGACATTTTCTTCATAAGTACCGGGATAGACAAGAACAGTACTTCCCGGAACTGCGGAGTCCACAGCATCCTGAATCGTGAGAAAATCTGCAAAAGGAGAACTGTTCATTATAAGCAATACAGGTCCGGGAGCTCTTGCAAGAGGAAGGGCATCAATTATGCCTGTATTTTCGATATTGTAAGCAGAATCGCTAATTCCATCAATATTGGAATCTTCAGCAGTTTCCGAAAAGCCGCTACAATCAGGTTTTGCCCAGAAATTGCCGCCAAGATATGGACCCCCCATAAAATTCGTTCCCCGGGTTCTTTCCGTGTTCCAGGTATTGTTTCCGCTCTTTTCCAGCTTTACATCTATTGAATTGTTGAAATAATTGTCATACAGCCTGTTGCTATTGGAATCAGACAGCAGAATTCCGCAGTCCGTATTTTCCCTGAGGCTGTTACGGATGATTGTATTATTCTCCGAAGCCTCCATTAAGATTCCACAGAAACTGGCCAGAATCTCATTATCGCGGAGGATATTTGAGCCCGAATTCGACAGATAAATAGCAGGTCCTGAAGAAGAGTTCGCATTGTATGCAGTATTATTAATCAAAAGGTTGTTATCTGAAAAGTTTAGGTATATTCCGGAATTCCCGTTGATCCCTGCACTGTTTTTGGTGAGGATATTATTGCTTGAAGACTGAAGGACGATACCGAGGGCATTTCCGGTCACACTGTTGTTGCATAACCCGCACCCGTAAACGGAGTCTAAATAGATTCCCGCTTTCCCTCCGGATTTCATGCCTGTGCCTTTCACCGTAAACCCGCAGATTGTGACATTGTTTGCATTCACATGGAAGATATTGTCATCAGGATCAAGAGCCTGAACTGTAACCTCTTCAGGGTTGATGGACCGGGAGTAGATTTTCAGGCCCTGCACATCCACAGCCACGTTTTCTACATAAGTCCCCGGATAAACGAGAATGGTTGATCCCTGCTCCGCAGCCGAAACAGCCTTCTGGATCGAATCATAATCGGCATCCTGCTCGTCATCTCCAACAGTTATGGGCACCGATTCGGGAGGTGTTGAAAGTGGTAGATAATCGATATTTTCAGGGCCATCAATCTCATAAGCTGTATCACAAATCCCGTCAAGGTCAAAATCCCTTGAGGTCTGAGAGAAACCCTTACCATTTGGGTTTGCCCAGAAATTTCCTCCAAGATACGGGCCCCCGACAATGTTAGTACCCGGAGTAAGGGAATTGTTCCAGGTATTTCCTTTGCTAATTCCAAGCTTTACGTTTATAGTGTTGTTAAAATAATTATTATAGATCCACTCATCACCTTCCAGATCTGGAATAGAGATCCCGCATTCTGCACTGGAAGTTATTGTATTGTTGAGTATTTCAATACCATAACAGGCATCTCCTTGATTAATTCCGATGCTGCAGTTCAAGATCATATTATTATGAATTCTGGTTCCACTCGCCTGAGAAATATCTACCCCGTGAAAACAGTCCGTAATCGTATTATTCCGAATATTTATGCCCCGATCGTATGCATCGATCCCATTGGAGCAATTCGAAATCGTATTTCCGGATACTACATCGCCTCCCCCGCAACAGGCGAAACTTACCCCTCCACCGTTTGAGATTTCATTTTCGGCTATTAAATTATTCGATGCCCATGGGCCCATTAAAATGTAACCATTTTCAATGAGGTTCCCTGTCAAATTATTTGTCACGCTTCCTTCGCTCAGAGAGATCCCATCATTGAAAAGCAAGTTTTTCGAGATAGTATTATAACTGGCATTATCAAGGTAAATTCCTCTATAGTTTTCAAAAAGTGCGTTTTCGGTAATGACGCAATTGCTGGCGTTTTCAAGGTAGATTCCGCATAGAGGCCGGTAGTTTCCGTATCCCATGGTCTTAAAAATCTCCTCTGCTGCAGAAGTGCGAGCGTATTCCGGAGAAGATTCCCCGCGTAAATTCACAGGGTCTGCAAAATTTCGGGCAATAATTCCCCAGGGATAGTTGAAAGGCTCTCCAGCTCCTGTTATGTTAAAGCCACTGAGAGTCACATTGTCAGCTTTTATATGAAATACGCTTTCGTTTTCATCCAGAGGTTCCACCAGCACATCAGGATTTCCTGACTCCGACATGACCTTAAGCCGGGTCACATTTACAATAATGTTTTCCCTGTAGGTTCCAGATCTAACTATAATCGTGTCTCCAGAAGACGAATTGGTTACTGCTTCTTGAATTGATCTGAAATCCGCTCCAGAATCGTCATCTACAGTAATTTCCTTTGCGGACGCGGAGCTGTAAACTTCAATCGTGATAAGCGCAATAGCTACTAAAATAATTATTCTGTTTGCTCTCATTAATTCCCACTCCCATGAACCATTCATGTTTTTGTGAACCTGTTTCAAAGCTCCATTTAGTTCTGTTTTGAGAGCAGCCAGATTTTTACCTGTTTTAAATTGTTTTAATGCTGTTTTATCTACGTAAGATACTGACCGAATTGAATATGGGGAATTTAAACAGGTTCGGTGAACTAATACAAATGGGAACTGTGAAAACCCTTTTCTGAACCGGGTATTTTTATCTGGATGAATGTAATACTTATCTATGTAAATGTAATACATTAGACAACGTGATAATCATAAATAGATCCATATTTCAAAATATCAATAGTTGCTATTATCCGTAGTCAGGTGCGAGGATTTTTGCAGTACCCTATGAAAGAAGCTAAGCATACGGGCAGATATAATTATCTAATGGCAACTGGAAAACTACGAGAGATAGGAAGTTAGAGAAGCACGTGTTCTAAAGATAGGCGGCAGAGAATCATAGTTTAAAGATATTAAAAGAAAGAAAGAAAGAAAGAAAGAGTTTAAAATACGAAATCAACAGCTATCAGTATTATTTGTTATTTCTCCTGTAGAATTAAACCATAAAAAGAGAGGTAAAGAAGGAGGTTCGGCAAGCGGGATATAGTCAAAGTCGATTCCGTTGACGTTGTAAGGCAGGTCACAGATCCCGTCGGAGTCCGAATCTTCAGCAGTCTGAGAAAAACCGGTCCCGTTCAGGTCAGCCCAGAAATTGCCTCCCAGGTATGGGCCCTTCACGATATTTGTTCCAGACGTTTTTGTGGTGTTCCAGCTGTTTCCTTCACTGTTTTCAACCTTCACATTTATAGAGTTGTTAAAGTAATTGTTATAGATGCGGTTGTCAGCACTGTAGTCCAGCAAATAGATTCCGGATTCATTACTGGAAGTTATCGTGTTGTTGAACAGTTCATTATTCTGGCTGTTTTCTCTCAAAAAAATGCCTCTGCTGCTGTTCGAAATTGTGTTGTTATATACCGTGGAACCATAGACTAAAATCAGGTAAATCCCATAATCGCAGTCCGTAATCATATTGTCACGAAGAACAGTCCGTGCCTGAGTGTCATATAAATCAATCCCTGTACTGCAATTAAAGATCTCATTGTTCGAAACGAGGTTTCCTCCCCCGCAGCACGCAACCCCTATCCCTCCTCCGTTCGAAAGCCGGTTCCGGGATATTGTGTTATCCCAGCAGTGTGCGCCAAGAATAACATTTCCCTCTTCAATGGAATTATTTATTGCCATATTCTTGCTGCACCCTTCATCAATCCAGATGCCGTTTCGGAAAAAAGTATTGTTCGAGAGGGTATTGTTCATTGACCCCTGAAGGTAAACTCCATACTGATTTTCAAAAATATAGTTTCTTTCGATTGTGCAGTTCTCGACCTGATCAAGGCAGATTCCTGCCTGAGGACATTCAAACCCATTCGATCTCGAGACAAAGATCTCTCCTGAACCGGGCCTGTAAGCCTTTCTCACTTCTGGCACATCACTCATATCCGAGTTGCCTGAACTTCCGGAGATAAAAGAATTTCTGAAGCTGACAGCCTCAAAAACACTGAAAAACTCTCCTGAACCGGTTATGTTGAAACCGCTGATGGTCACGTTATCTGCTTTTACCTGAAATACGCTGGAGTTCTCATCCCCTGATCTGATAAAAACGCCACCAGGGTTTTCAGGTTCCGAAGTGACCGTTACCCCCGAAACATTGACAACGATATTTTCCTCATAGTCCCCGGCTTTCACAATAACGAAATCCCCGGTTGTAGAGTTATTTACCGCAGCCTGAATTGAAGCTCCGGGCTCAACATAAATAACCTCTGCACTCCCAACGCCTGCAGAAACCAGAAGCAAAGCAATTCCCAGCGTTGCACTCATTAACCTGGTAAAACAATCTCCGATAAGTATGATCTTCAGAAATAACCCCCCATACATTTTACACAGCCTTGACGGTTAAGGATAGGATAAATTTAGAACCGGCACTTTCCGTGCATAATGACTATTATTTCTTATGATATTATCAAGTTCATTACTATATATATCAACTGTTACTTTGTTTTTACACGAAAAAAATGGCTACCAATCATGAAATTTTCCGACAGAGAAGAAAACGAATTGATCAGACATTTCGGTAAATGATAAATAAAACTCTGAAAAGAAAGCAAAAAAATCTCTAAAAAGTGGAGTTGTGTGTGTTGCTCCTAATAAGAATTTATTTTACAAGAGCATACATGCAATAATCAAAGAATCTGCCGTTTTTATAAACACTTTTCTTCATTGTGCCCTCTAAAACAAATCCGGCTTTTTCAAGGGCTTTTCTTGAGCCGATATTTTGTGCATAGGGCTCTGCAAATATCCGGATAATATCATAATGTTCAAAAGCTGTTTGACAAAGCTGTTTTATTGCTTCGCTCATAATTCCTCTGCCCCAAAAAGGCTCACCAAGCCAGTATGCAATTTCTGCACTTTTACAATATACATCGTTTTTGATGAATAAGGCGACACACCCTACAGCTTCTCCATTCACAATAATTGCCCGGCAGCATTGTTGTGTTTCATCATTAGAGCTAAAGCTCTCTACGGTTTTCCTGCAATCCTCCAAAGTAGAGGGAAAAGCATCCCTCATATTTTCTATAATTTTTGTATTGTAGGAATATTTGAAAAAGTTTTCAGCATCGGATTTTTCCCATTTTCGCAATTCGAAATCCATTTTAACGACATCCGTGAGAAGATACTGCTCTTTTTAAAATGCCTATATTACCTGTTTTCAATAAACTATCACTTCGAGCCCTGTCACTTTTGTGAAGTGGTTATCTCTGGTAACTATTTTTCCATCGTGACACAATATTATAGAAGCTATGAGTTCATCGAATGCCCCAATGGCTCTTCCTTTTGAGAGTAAATTTGCAGAAAGGGAAGCAAAGACTTCGTAGACTGATTCTTCAAGCTCCAGAACCTGAAAACATTCCAGAAGCTTTTTGATTTCTTCCAGATTTTTGTGTGTTTTTCTGGACAGATACGCTCCCCGGTACAGCTCAAGGACATTAATCTCGGTTGTGCTTAAGGGAATTTCCTGAGCTTCCATTTCAGCCAGTTTCTGGAGAGCTTCTTCTCTTCCTCTCAGGAGGTCAACAATAAATGAGGTATCAAGCACTGGCATCAAAATCAATCTCCCTCATCTCTGCTTTTCTCATATCTCTGGAAGCTTTTTCAATTGCGTCAGCGAGTTCGGGGTTGGAGCCAATTTCTGCGAGCACTTCAGATAGCTTTCTTTTTCTGGGATAGTACTTGAGTATCACGTCAGAAAAGCTGTCTTTTTCTGAAATTTTGAGGCTTTTTAGCTTCTCGTAGGCTTCATCGCTTATGCTGATTGTTCTGGTTGGCATGATAATATCTGTGTATGTATGTGTATTTAAGATTTTCAATAGGAAATGTGTACCTGAAAAGAAGCTGAACAATAAATGAAGGGGCGGGTTGCTTGAACCTGCATTTAATGCCAAAGAAGAAAATAAAACCTCAATTCCAAACAAAAAGAAACACATATAACATTTAACAGACTAAAAGGGATTGAACTCAAAAAATTAAGCCTGATGAATCATGGAGGCTCAAGATTTACGCCCTTAACCAAAAAGATAGAACTCGACATTTATTCAGGTGAAGTTTTTAACGGCATAGATCCCTTTGACAACACAAATTGGATGTACTTAGGAGCTCTTTTTGTCCCCACAGACTACAAAGCAGAGGTTTTGAAAAATTTGAGTGATCTTCGCTGTATAAAAAACCATAATTGGAACACATCTGAATCAGACTGCCCTGAAAGTTGTAAGTTTCATAAAGAGAACAATACTGAAATTCACTTCAAAGAAATTCATAGATCGAGTGCAAGATTCATGATCGCAAAAGACTGGGTCAGTTTCTTCAGTAAGGAAGCTTGTCAAAAACATCGAAAAATGTTATATTGTAATATACTTGGCATAAATCTTTCAAACATAAATTACAGTGAATTTGGCAGCGGTGGAAAAACCGAACTTAATATTTATAATCGCTTTTATAGAACTCTTCTAATGAGTGGTTTAAATTATTTTTTTAAAGATTATTCCAATATTGTTGTGAACTCTATATTTCATGACAGAGGAAGTCAAGAACACCACGAATTCTTTCCCTGGCATCCAATTAAACAAACTGAATTTGAAATAGACAAGTTGAGTATAAACTGCAACGAAATAGAATTCATAGACTCAGATCACAGAAACAGCAAATCAGAAGAATCTCAGTTTATTCAATTAACTGACTTGATTCTTGGAGCTACTTTTTCAACGATCCACAACTCATCAAATAATTCAAGAAAAAAAGAAGTTTGTGAACTTTTCAAACCAACATTGCATAAACTATTGGATCGCAAAAAGAGCCCCAACGGTCAGATGATTGGGGATTATTACAAAAGTAATTATTATCGAACTTACCAGGTATCGTTTTTTCCAAAATACAATATGACACCTGAAGAAGTAATCACTTATCTTGATCTGCATGGCAAAATTCAAAGAAAAGAAAAACTAAAAGTAGACAACTTTTATTATTCCCGCTTAATTGGATCTAAAAACCAACAAACACTAGAAAAATGGTTTTAATTAATCAATAATTCATGCCAAAACAAAAAAATCAATCAACGGGCTCCACCAAATAGCCGGCAACTATCAAAAAATAAGAAATTAAAGCCGCTTTAAAAGCAGCTTTACTTAATGATGTGCGTGTTCCTGCTCGATCTTCTCTTTTTTATGCCTGAGATAAGACTCATCGGCTGCTTTCAGGCACCGGTAGCAGAGATCCACATCTTTTTTTACGACTCCCTTTGAGAAGTTAGGGACCTGCAGTTCCACTGAGAAAACTCCGGTTTTATCTCCGCAGAGGGCGCATTTGCCTTTTCTGCATGAGTTCTGGTTTTTGTTCACTGTTATGTAAGTTTTCTGAGCGGAATCGAGGCAGGTCTCACAGAGCCCTTTCCAGACCCCGTTAGGGTAGGCGAATTTGAGGAGGGGGCGGATAGCCCGGACCGGGATGACGGTCGGAATTGCACGCCCGCAAAGATCACAATCTGTCATTTCTCATACCTCCTTAGAATGGTAATAGTACCATTGCTGCTTCCATTGCCCACTTAATGAAGGGTTCGGGCCAGAGACCCATTGCCAGTACACCGGCCACTGCAACAAGAAGAGAGGCTGCGTATGGGAAAGGAATGCTGACTTTTTTACCTTCGGGGGGAAGGAAGTACATGTATTTCACAAGCCTTGCGTAGTAGAACAGTGAAAGGGCACTGTTCAGGATTGCAATCACTGCAAGCCAGGTCATGCCTGCCTCAATGGTTGAGGAGAAGAGCACGAACTTGGCCATGAAGCCGGCAGTTGGGGGGATACCTGCAAGGGCAAAGACGAAGATCGTCATGGAAAGGGCTGCCAGAGGCATTCTCTTCCCAAGGCCCCTGAAGCTGTCAAGATGGTCGGGGATGTCGAGGTTTCCTCTCTTTTCCGAGGTTACCATCCAGACAACTACTCCGGCTGCGATAAAAGCTCCTGCTTTCATAAAAGCATGGGCAAGGGCGTACATGATGCCGCCTGTAAGAGCCACCGGGGTCATTACCGCAAAAGCCATTGCAATGTATCCTGCCTGTGCCAGGGAGGAGTAGGCAAGCATGCGTTTTACGCTGGTCTGAGCAACTGCGACCACGTTTCCGAAGGTCATTGTTACCACTGCCAGGATTGTGAAAGCAAGCTGCCAGTCAGGCTGGAGGGCTGCAAGAGCCACAATGAAAATCCTGAAGGCTGCCACAAATCCCATCTTCTTGGACCCGGCTGCAAGCAGGGCGGAAACAACTGAAGGGGACCCCTGGTAGGTATCCGGAGCCCACATATGGAAGGGCACCAGAGCCATCTTGAAGCCGAAACCTGCAATCAGCAGCACGACTGCAACAAGCCCTATAGGGTTTTGTGTCAGGAGGCCGGAGTTTGCAGCAATTATTGGGATGCTGGTAGTGCCGGTTGCCCCGTAGACAAAGGAAATCCCGAAGAGCATGAGCGCTGCAGAAACCGAGCCGATCACGAAGTACTTCATGGCTCCTTCGAGGGACCTTGCGTTCTGCTTTTCAAAGCCTGCAAGAGCGTAGGTTGCAAGACTTGCCAGTTCAAAGGCACAGAAGAGCACTATCAGGTCGTTTGCCGATGCTACAAACATCATTCCGACGGTTGCAAAGAGCATCAGGGTGTAGAACTCTTCTGTGTGCTCGCTGTTTTCAGTGTACTTGATTGAGGCAAGCGAAACAACCAGAGCAACTGCCAGGAAGACCAGTTTGAAAAACTGGGAGAGGGCATCGATACTCAGAGTTTCTGAGAAAATCGAATATCCAACCTGGAAGTCTTCCATCCTCAGAAGCCCGAAGCTTTTAACCGTCAGGACAAGGGCTGCAAGGATTCCCAGGGTTGCCAGGTAACCCAGTACATTCTTAGACTTGGGGGACAGGAAGACTCCGGCCATAAGTACGGCCAGGCCGGTTGCAACTAATACAATTTCAGGTGCAAGATACATTAATTCTTCCATTTCTTACACCCCCAGGACAGCCGCAAGGCTGACTATTGCTTCCGAATTCTTAATCATCATATCAAGCACCGGGCTCGGGTTCAGGCCGAAATAGAGCACCAGAAGGGCAAGAGCTGCCATTGAAAAGACCTGCAGGGAATTTATGTCCCTGACATCCCCGAGCTTCTCATTATACACTCCAAACATTGCCCTCTGCATTGCCCAGAGGTGGTAACCTGCAGTAATCACTATTGCCAGCAGGGCAAATAAGACAAAGCCAGGCAGGTTCACGAAAGTGAAGGTCAGGACCAGGAACTCGGCAATAAAGCCTGTTAGCCCCGGAAGGCCAAGGGATGCCATAAACCCGACCATCATAACCACAGTGAGCATTGGCATCTTCTTTGCAAGCCCGCCGAGGTCGTTAATGATCCTTGTGCCTGTGGTGGCCTGGATTGCACCGGCAGACATGAACAGAATGCTCATGATAAGCCCGTGGGAAAACTGCTGGAACATGGCGCCTGAAACCGAAAGGGTAACAAGGCCGGCTGAACCCAGGGTAACAAATCCCATGTGGCTCAAACTGGAGTAAGCGATCATGCGCTTGAGGTCTTTTTGCCGCAGAGCCAGAAGAGCCCCGTAGACTATGCTGAAAGAACCGAGCAGGCCCAGCATCATGATCATCAGCTTGGGATTACCAGTGTTCGGGAGCATAGGGAGTGAAATCCTGAAAAGCCCGTACCCTCCGATTTTGAGCAGGATAAAGAGTACACTGCCTGCAGTAGGAGCCTCGGCATATGCATCCGGAAGCCACGAGTGGAAGGGGAAAGTCGGCATCTTTGCCAGGAACCCGAAGAGGATTGCAAGGAATATTCCATCTTTCATCAGGCCGGGTTCGAAGAACTGGAACTGTGCGATCAGTTCTCTTATATCAAATGTAGGAACACCTGTCTGATGCAGGGCTGCGTAAAAGAGCCCGAAGATTCCGAGCAGCATCACGAGAGATGCAACATGCGTGTAGATAAAGAACTTGTAGGACGCATGAGCCCGCTTTTCTCCACCCCAGATATTTACAATGAAGAAGAGTGGCACCAGGGTAAGTTCCCAGAATATATAGAAGACTACAAAGTCAAGGGCTACGAAGACGCCTATGACTGCGGCCTGCATGGTAAGGATCAGCCCGTAGAACCTGTTAGGGGCTTCCCGATCTTCTTTCCAGCTATAGAGGATCATAAGCGGGATAACGAGCGCATTCAGGAGGATAAGAGGCATGGAAATGCCGTCAATTCCAACTGAATAGTTGACCCCGAGGAAGGGAATCCACTTCACAGATTCATAGAACTGCATTGCAGCAGTACTGCTGTCAAAGTTCAGATAGGCGTAAAGGGTAAGGCCCAGAGTCGCAAGCGACCCGACAAGGCCCAATCCTGCAGCCTGGTCTTTTGTTTTTGTGAAAAAGGTCACGACTGCGAAAATCAGCGGCACCAGAATCAACAACGATGCGACCGGCAGCATCAGAGTACCTCCATTATCAATTTAACGAGTATTATTAGCAGGCTCACACCTGCAATTATGACGGTTGCATAGGTCTGGACAACCCCTGTCTGAACCTTCCGGAGTTCTTCACCTATACCAACCGTGAGAATTCCTATTCCTTCCACAATGCTGTCAACGATCACATCAACTACCTGCGTGAGGAAAGCAATAACGCCGTAAACTATTCCGATTGAGAAAAACTCAGTATAGATTTCGTGCTGGTAGTAACGCTTGTAGAGCAGCTTGTAAATCGGGTTCTTCATGGAAGCAAGAGGCCCGAGTTTCACTGCTCTGAGGTAATAGATCACGAAAGCAATTGCAAGGCCTGCAAGGGCGACTATTAACGGGAGCCACAGAATAAAGAGAGGCTCGTGTCCTGCTGCCTCTACA
>NZ_JJQY01000010.1:0-38692 GCF_000979295.1 Methanosarcina sp. 1.H.T.1A.1
AGCCGCTTTAACTCAGTTGGTAGAGTGTCTGGCTGTTAACCAGAATGTCGTAGGTTCGAGCCCTGCAAGCGGCGTAAAACTTTTGCATATACTATAGCGCTTTTTCTAGAAAATAGAAACACATGCAAAAAGTTTATAATTAAAGCCTTACTAACAACTACCAAAGCGCCATAGAAACAATTCGGGCCTGTAGCTCAGTCAGGTTAGAGCGCTCGGCTCATAACCGAGCGGTCACCGGTTCAAATCCGGTCAGGCCCATAAACTTTATATCCAAAGAATCTCTTGTATAAGAAGGTTCTAAGGTAAAAATCATAAACATACCGATCAGAAAGCCGCTTTAACTCAGTTGGTAGAGTGTCTGGCTGTTAACCAGAATGTCGTAGGTTCGAGCCCTGCAAGCGGCGTAAAAACTCATACTTTTTTGCTTTAATTTACTTTTCACATGGCCTTTTCAGGACCTCATTTTATACCCATAAATATTCTATTACACGGGAGTTTTTATGCAATTTTTATGCTTTACTTTTTTTCATTACTTGAACCTTGTAATTGATCCGGTTTTAAATTTCCGAAACGCTTAATAATTCTTAATCGAATAGTTTTTTAACAACAATAGGAAAGAGATTGGGAAGCGTCAGGAAGTTTGGAGCAGGGAGGATCCTGATGCAATGCACCAGCAGTTCAACTGAGAAAATAATTAAATATAGTTGAGAAGAATAAACTAGATAAATCATTTCTCGTATTACTACCTACCTTTTAACTAAATCATCCAGTACCACTTATCATCCAATTGACTGCTACTCAATCAGACTGAGGTTTATACACATGGTTTCAATTAACAAAGAAGACGTAATCGTGCCTTTAGATGTCCCGAAAACAATGCGTGACACATATGTGGAAAATTACATGGAGATTACCAAAGGCACCGGCAAGCTCATGCTTTTTGCCGGAGACCAGAAAGTAGAGCACCTGAATGATGACTTTTTTGGAGAAGGGGTCCCTGAAGACGATGCTGACCCGGAACACCTTTTCAGGATCGCATCCCAGAGCAAGATAGGGGTTTTTGCAACTCAGCTCGGGCTGATTGCCCGCTACGGCATGGACTACAGGGATATCCCCTATCTTGTAAAGGTAAACTCCAAGACCCACCTCGTGGAAACTTCCCAGGCTGATCCTTTTAGCAACCTCTGGTATGACATTGACCAGGTGGCCGAGTTTAAGGAAAACAGCGGACTCAATATCCTTGGCGTTGGGTATACGATCTATCTAGGCAGCGAGTTTGAAGCCGAGATGCTTGTGCAGGCCGCCCAGGTAGTTTATGATGCTCATCAGCATGGAATGATGTCCGTACTCTGGATCTACCCCCGCGGAACTGCCGTAAAAGACGAAAAGGACCCGCACCTTATCGCTGGGGCAACAGGAGTCGGAGCCTGCCTGGGGACTGACTTTGTAAAGGTCAATTACCCGAAAAAGGAAGGGGCAAAATCTGCAGAGATTTTCAAGGAAGCCGTAAAAGCAGCCGGACGCACCAAAGTCGTTTGCGCAGGCGGCTCAAGTGATGACGCCGAAGCTTTCCTCAAAAAACTCCACGACCAGATCCACATCTCCGGAGCCCAGGGGAATGCAACTGGAAGAAATATCCACCAGAAATCCCTGGATGAAGCTGTACGCATGTGCAATGCTGTCTACGCCATAACCGTAGAAGAAGCAAGCGTTGAAGAAGCCCTGAAGATCTACAGGAAAGAATAAGCAGATCACACTAAGTAGCGTAAGTTCTGATACTGCTAAAAATAACAACCTCAAAAACGGTATTGAATATCAAATTGAATATCAACGACCGTGAAAATATGCAAATCCCTGACCATAAGACAAAGATCGTCTGCACCATAGGGCCTGCTTCTTCTTCTGAGGAAGTCCTCAGGAAACTGGTGCTTGCAGGCATGAACGTGGCAAGGATTAACTTTTCCCACGGGGACTTTGAGAGCCACGGAAAAGTTATCCAGCGAGTCCGAAAAGTTGCAGAAGAACTTGACAGGACAGTTGCCATCCTTGCCGACCTGCCAGGCCCGAAAATTCGCGTAGGCAAGCTCAAAAAAGAGCCGCTTATGCTTCATAAAGGGAACCGGATAACCCTTACTGTAGACGAAGCCTCCGGAAGCGAGGACCGCATCCCGGTCAGCTACAAACAGCTCCCGGAAAGCGTATCCCCGGGAAGCCTAATCTACTTGAGCGACGGGTTTATTCAGCTCCGCTGCCTGGAAATCTCGGGAACGGATGTACTTTGCGAAGTTATGGTAGGGGGCCAGCTCTATTCCCATAAAGGACTGAACCTGCCCGGGGCAAAGATATTCCTGGACCCGGTAACGGAAAAGGACTTCAAAATCCTTGAGTTTGCCCTGAATGAGGAAGTTGACGCTGTCAGCATCTCTTTTGTGGAAACGGCCGAAGATATCCGCAAAGTCCGGAATTTTGCTTCAGCCATGGGAAAGCCTGTATATATTGTCGCTAAAATCGAACGGAGACAGG
Source organism: Methanosarcina sp. 1.H.T.1A.1 (assembly GCF_000979295.1). Lineage (NCBI taxonomy): Archaea > Methanobacteriati > Methanobacteriota > Methanomicrobia > Methanosarcinales > Methanosarcinaceae > Methanosarcina > Methanosarcina sp. 1.H.T.1A.1. The sequence goes on from NZ_JJQY01000010.1 coordinate 2,524, forward strand.
CTGTTCAGAATATTGATGAGATTCTGGAGGAAACCGACGCTCTGATGGTTGCCAGGGGAGACCTTGGAGTCGAGATCCCTATCCAGGAAGTCCCCTCGGTCCAGAAAGAACTCATCCGGAGTGCAAAGCTCCTGAGTATCCCTGTAATCACTGCAACCCACATGCTGGCCTCCATGACCGACAACATCAGGCCCACCCGGGCTGAAGCCACAGACGTTGCCAATGCCATCCTGGACGGGACGGATGCGGTTATGCTCTCGGAAGAAACCGCAGTTGGGAACTATCCTGTGGAAACTGTGGAGATGATGGCAAAAATTGCAAAAACCACCGAAAACTGGCGTTCCCGGACGAAATGGGGGATTGACACAATGCTCAAGGGGATCACGGCACAGGAAATGTCAGTGGATGAGGTAATCGCCCTCCAGGCATACGAAGCCCTGCAAAAGCTTCCTGTAGCCGCTGTGCTTACCCCCACCCGAAGTGGAGCGACCCCACGCCGGCTTTCCCGCTTCAAGCCAGAGCCCTGGATCCTGGCATTCACCCGCTTCCCGAACGCCTGCAGCTGCCTTGCTCTATCTTATGGAGTCTACCCGGTAATCGTAAAAGAAACCTTTGAAAACTGGGAAAAGGAGACCACGGAAAAAGCAAAGGAACTGGGATTTGCAAAAAGCGGAGATCTCGTAGTTTTCACCCAGGGCCCTGCTTCCGGAAAACCCGGAGGCACAAATATGCTAAAAATCCTCACCCTTGACTGAACTGAAGATCGGATAGAAGCCTTCAAAAACAGAAGAGTAGTTAAGAGAAGTTAATACTTATAATCCCTAATTTATCCCAAATTCTATCTTTTGTCAGAAAACGGATACGAAACCTTTTTCATGGCAATAGATTTAGATATCATGTGTGTTTTTTTACACTCCTAATAATTTTACTTATGTTATGAGGTTTCATTCATGAAACGAAAGGATTCTGCAACAAAAAACCAGAAGTATCTGGCTATTTTCCTGGCCGCAACAATGCTTCTCTCAGTCTTTGTGGTATTGATTCAGGGCTCAACAAACAATAATAATGATGATGTCCCCACTCCGGAAACTGGAGAAGAACTTATCACAGTCCCATTCTCCCAGATCCCGGGCAAACACATCCAGCATGAGTTTAACTCCATTATCGACGGATTAGAAATGTCACCAGAAGGAGTGACGAATGCGGTGTATGTTGATCTTCAAAAAACAGAAGGAACACCCTTAGAAGCTATCTTCGGAAACAGGCAAACTATGAATGTTTCCTTCTCCTACGGCGCGGATGTTACGAAGAGATACGGTGCAAGTTATGGCAATGAGAGTGGTTTTGAGCTGCACCAGATTCCTGAGCAGAAGATTAGCATGCCCCTGAATACACAGGCAATGCCATATGAAGGATATCAGATCCTCGACCGGACAAACGGCACCTACAACATCTGGAACGCCGTTGGAAGCCCCACAATTATAGGCCCCATCCAGAATGTAGCGAACGTAATCAGTGTCCTTGAAGGAAATGCAACAGCCACTACTGAATTCGATCAGATCCTGAGCCAGGCGGATCCGGAAGGAAACGTCTACCAGGAAGTGGCCAAAAGAACAAATAATTCTACTGATATGTCCGCCGAACAATACTACAGAGATCTCAAAAAGCTGGACGACGGCAGTTACATGCAGACATCCATCTACCTTAACCCGAAGCCTGAAGTAAATGAAAAGATCACAGCTTTCCAGGCAAACTCGAGCGAACGTGGTGTTACCTACAACGTAACTACACTGGATAATATTACTAAACTGGTAATAAGCTCAGACTTTGAAAGCCTTTACAACGAAAGTGCCCTGCTTTCAATATAAGCAGGCAAACTTTCTTTTTTAAACTTTTTTGTTTTTATTTTTACATAATACTTTTGTTCTTCTGGTATCTTCAGGTTTTCTCTTCTGCGTTTCACAGAGCTGAAGCTGACCGACCCCCCGTAAAAAAACAACAGACGAACCCGTATGCAACTAAGGGTTACCAAACCTATGGAAAAGAAATACCATCGGTGCTGAAAAATAAGGCTCATGGTACAGAAAATTGTTTTTTGACCCGCACATTAAAAATAAGGAAAGCAATAATCATCGCCATCTATTTCTGCCGACCTCGCGTATATTCAATGGGAAGTGATGCTATTGGGATTTCTGGACAAATTGTTCAAAAAGAAAATAGAAGGAAAAACCGTAGAAGAATGGTACGGGCTTGCTGTGGGTGAAACAGACCCGGAAAAGAAGATTGAGTATTTCGATAAGGTTCTGGTGTTAAAGCCTGATTTTGCAGGAGCCTGGAACCTCAGGGGGCTTGAATTTGTGGTCCTGAAACGGTATGAAGAAGCCATTGCCTCTTTTGACAAAGCGCTTGAAATAAGACCCGGCTATCCGGAGGCAAGGTACAATAAAGAAGATGTTGAAACTGAATTAAGGAAGATAAGGATAGCAGAAAGTCCGGTTGAAGGGGAGAAAGAAGGCTCAACGGATACACACGAGGAGAAGGAAGAAGAAACTAAAGTTGAGGGGGAAGAAAGTTAAAAACCAAAAAATGGATAAAATATAGTATTCAGACAGGCAGGTTTTGCCTGACTGCCAGGGTCACAATTTGAAACCACCATTTATTTTTTCCCGCGGTTCAGTGCATGAAGACCGAGTTTTACAGGTCCCGGAAGATTTCCACACTGCATGACTTTCATCTGTTCAGGGGAAATAAACTTGAAAGCCGCATTCATGAGGGTATCAGATTTCATTATCCCGTCCATGATCTGTCTCGCCTGTACCGAAGTATCAAGCGCTGATCCGAACTGAGCTCTCCAGCGCCTGTCATATTCTTCAAGCCTGCACTTTCCGGCTACAAATTCGGCAGCGGTCTCTCCGGCGATTTTTCCGGCGATCATTGCAGGAGGGATTCCACCTCCGTTTGTTGCGATGATGTGGCCTGCGGCGTCCCCTACAATAAGGGAATCTTCGGTTGCAGTGTTTGCGGGGGCTCCGTTTACAGGGATGATGCCTGCGATAACATTCATAATGATGGCGTTTTTCAGCTTAGGGGCAGCGAGAGGGTGGTCCTGCATGAAACGGTGAAGGTACTCTTTTGCAGAGACCCCTTTTTCAGCCATTCCGCTTCGGATTCCTATTCCTACATTTGCACGCCCCTCGCCTTCGGGGAAAATCCAGGCATAGCCTCCGGGAACATAGTCTTTTCCGAAGTACATCTCAAGGGCATCCGGGTCAATATCAACGTTCCTGACCTGGTACTCGATAGCAACAGAAGTCTCTTTTGACTCAGGTTTCCAGGAAAGGCCTTTTGATTTTGCGACCAGGGAATTTGGGCCGTCAGCTCCGATAATCACTTTTGCTTTGATCGTATGCTTCCCGAAAATTCCGGAGGTCTCAACAGTTGTGCCCTCCACTTTTGTTACACGCGTTTTTACCATAAGTTCAGCCCCTGCCGTGGCAGCCTGCTCGGCCAGAAACTGGTCATACCTGCGCCGGTCAAGGACAGCACCCCTCACGGAAAATTCTTTCACGCTGCAGTTGGGGGGAATGATGCGCTGGGTTTTGATATGCCGGAGTACGCAGGACTCAGGATAGTTTATCAGGGCCTCCGGAAGCCCGGCATTCGGGAGAAGAGCCTGAACTTCCGAGGCATCGGGGAGAAAACCTGCACACTGAATAGGGCTTCCAATTTCCCTTTTTTTATCAAGAAGAAGGACAGAGGCTCCATTCCTTGCGGCATAAAGGGCAGCAGTGGAACCCGCAGGGCCTGCACCCACAACGATGACATCGTAAGAGGCTTTTGGAATCATGAAAGAGTCTTCCTGTTGTTTATTTTTGCCTCTGCAATTTACTGAGGAATTGTTTATAAATACTTTCCTGAAGCCAAAAATAGAGATTCAATCATTAAAAAACGCTATCAGCGATAAAAAGCTTTTCGCGGTACTCGAGGGAACGCCGCTAATCACACCATAAATAACTACCTTATTTATTCCTGTTCATCTCGTCTTCTTTTCGGCAGCAGGGAGAACTAAAACATACCCAGTCTTCCGTTTACTGGTGTACTCGCCGGCATTGGATGCCTGCAATGTCACTGCATACATGCCCGCGACCTCACAGGTGTGCGTGGGGTTCGGATCGGTTGATCCTGCGGGCTGGAACCACCAGTGGGGTATTCCCCTCTGTAGATTCTTATAAAAGATTCACGATCCCGATGAGCAACACGCCGGCAACTCCAAAGATAAATGGGGAATCCCAGGTATGTGGCGAAAAAGCCTCGGCAAGTGTCGTTGCAAGTGGAATTGTCACGAGTGCAGCGATGAATTGCAAGGAGGTGAACTCGTGACTCAATACGACGATACTCAGGATACCTGCGACAAAAACACACAGGCTCCCCTCAATCGAACGCTGATACATTTTATCGGAAAAGAGAGCGCGAGCATTATATTTTATCCGGCCAAACCTCACACCGACGGGTTCGGCAAGCCCGTCTCCCAGCCCGTTGATCAGGATAGGAATAAGCACGAGCGCCTCCAAGTTCACCGAAGTGAGATACATCGTCAGGGGAATGATAACAATGGCAGACGCGATATATTGTGTTATCAGCCAGCGCAGGGTGTGGGGGCGATCCTCGGGCCTGTCAAAGGACAGGAACATGGTCCGGAGAATTCCGCTCCGTTCCCGTAACGGCTGAATAAAGATAAATATTGTGCATATGGCAACGACCAGTCCGAGCGCCCGCGTTACTGGGGACTTATCGTAGACAAACACCAGGCCCAGGATAGTCGGCAGGAAGAATAACGCGAAATGATTGATCTTTCGTGTGTAATTCACCTTGATTCCATTATGGCTGACCAGTTTACCGGTTACATAGTAGAGGCCAAAAAGGATTGATGAGAGAACGAATTGATTGATGAAAAATAAAGTATCTATTCCCGTGGTGTGCACCTTCTGTGTGTCGTTCAGATAGGTGGTACCGTCATGCCCACCCTCTTGAGTACATTTTTAAGACTTTATTCAATCCATAAATTTTCAGCAAATGAGTGAAATTTATTTTCCCCCAATATGTTGAAAAAATAAGAGCATTTGAAGTATAATACATTTAAAATTAAATTACAGGCAACTATACCAATATTTGAAGGGATATATATAACTATATAACGATTCATTTTTGAAAAATTCAGGAAATATAAATAAGTTATTAGAGTGTTTTGCCCGCTTTTTATTATTCAATAAGTTCGCAGATCAAATAGATCAGCCATACAACTTCTTAAATTAAGTTTGATTTTTTGCAAGCTACTTTATGAAAATAAATTAATTGTTTTGAGAGATTTTAACGTCATAATTTATTCACTGCTCAGTAATACCTGATATACCAGGAGACAAGCGATAAAAAACTTGTAAAGGATCTTGAAAAGGAATATCACTTCCCGACTTTTCAAGAAACAATGTTCCCATAGACATATGATATTCATCAGCAGTCATACATCAAAATGTATAATTTGATTTGAATAATTATTGCCTAATTAGAATAATAAAGACGGGGTGGAAAAACATGAGAGCAAATTACTCATATCTGTTTTTAATGCTGAGTCTGCCATTACAATAGTAATTATGCCAATAAATGCAGGAGAAGTCTCTGTAATATTTGATGAGGGCCGTTTATGTATCCGGCAAATCACCATATTCAAAAAAGATAAAGTTTGATAATCTTTGTTATAAGCAAGTCCCGGAGGCATCAGAGAACTCTTCGTACGGGAATGATTCAAAACCCAATAACAATTCCCGGATGTACCGGAGAACCCTTCATGTGAAACTAATACAAAACCTGAGAATCCCTGTAATCAGCAGATCCCGGAGTACCCCGCTATCGCAATTCCAATGATTGCAGTAATCGGTATGCTATTTATATTCCAGCGCAGGAAAAACTAAATTGTAGAGATGGATAAAAAGATAGTAAAGGATAGATTCGTGCTCCGGTCAGTCTTTCGATCCATTTCTGATAATATTATTTCCCTTTTTTACTCTCTTTTCACGGCTTTCAGAACAACTGCTCCGTCCAGATTTTCGGTTTCCACATTAAAACCTACATCTTCAAAAAGCTCTTTCCAGGCAGATTCCGAGAGTTGAGGGCCATGATGGTGTTGATGTGCCAGCGGCTCAACTGCAGTTAATAACCCACCTTTTTTCAGCACTCTCTTAATTTCGAAAAGAGCGAATTTAATGTCTTCAAGGTGGTGGAGCATGAAAAAGCAGGTAGCAGCATCCACAGAGTCCCTTTCAAAAGGCAGAGCATAGGCGCTTCCTGTCCTGAACTCAACGTTTTCGATGCCGAGGACTTCTGCATTCATCTGTGCCTGGCCTGTGAGGGAATCGTGGAGGTCAATGCCGTAAACCTGTGAATCAGGGTTATTTTTTGCGATTTCCATTGTTAGGCTTCCGAAGCCGCTGCCGATATCAAGGATAGATTCTCCTTTTATTCCGGGAAGCACCACAGGGAGCACCTGTGCCCTCACGCGGGCCATGCGGTCTTCAGGAAATTTCGCCTTTTTTGCTTTTTCTGCATCTATTGATGTAAAAGGAAGGATAGCGAAAACCTTTGACCCGTTAACTGCCATCAGGCCCCGTACGTAAGCACTGCCGGTTTCGGCTACGACCAGCTCTACAACCGAAACTCCGATATCCTTACAAAAGCGCAAATTCCACTCCTCCCTTTTTTCAGGGAACCGGATATTCAGAGGAGTATGCACTACAATATAGTGTGAGTAGTCCTGGCTGAAATATGCTGATACGGATTCAGGCTCTTTCAGGCGGATTTCGCTTATGCTTTCCCTGAAAAGGGCGAGAATTTGCAGGGAAGTTTCGTCTGCCTCGTTTCTTACGCTTCCAATTTCTCCGAACATACTTCTAAATTTGATTTAAGAGAATAAAAGCTCTCTTATGGAAAGGATTGATAAAAAAACGGTACGGTACAGGCAAAGAACAGGAATCGAACCTGTCTTTTTTCAAAATTTTTTAGTTTTCTTTTAGCTCCCTTTGGCGTTCTTTTAGTTCCCTTTAGCTTTCTCTTAGCTCCCTTTAGCTTTCTCTTAGCTCCCTTTAGCTTTCTCTTAGCTTTCTTTTAGATTTCTTTTTGTTTTTAACCGGATTTAACCAGTATCGGACCTGAAAAAAGCGGCAGCTCAATCCCGTAAAAACTGGTATCCGGTTGAGATGCCAGAAGTCTCGCATACTTTGACAGTTACTCTGAACTACGCAAATATTTAAAACCAATAGAGATATACTTAAATATTATAAAACCGGATGATGGTTACCTATTGGTGGTCTTGATGAGGTACGTAATTGCAATAATAAGGCCGGAAAGGCTTGATGCGGTCAAACGAGAACTTCAGAAGGTTGAAGTCAATAGATTGACAGTATCTTCCGTTTCGGGTTATGGAGCGCAAAAAGGGCATCTGGAAATCTATAGAGCAATGGAGTTTGAAGCAGACCTTCTTGAGAAAATCAAGCTTGAAATTGCAGTAAACGATGAATTCCTGCATCCAACGATTGAAGCAATAAAGAAAGGAGCAAAGGGCAATGACGGGCATATCGGAAGCGGCAAGATATTCGTGTTCCCGCTTGAGGATGTAATAAGGATCCGCACAAACGAAAACGGACCTTCTGCTATTTGAGGTGGACGAGAATGGCTATTGTAGCAGCAGACACCGTATGGGTATTGATTTCATCTGCACTTGTATTATTAATGCTTCCGGGGCTTGCACTATTTTACGGTGGGCTGGTTCAGCGTAAGAATGTCCTGAGCAGCATGATGCACTCATTTGTTGCAATGGGCGTCATGGCTCTCGAATGGGTAATAATAGGTTACTCACTTGCCTTTGGAGAAGGCAACGGATTTGTGGGCGGCCTTGATCACATATTCCTGCGAGGAATTGACCCTTACTCGGTAACGGGCACAATTCCCACATATGCATTTGTAGCATTTCAGGGAATGTTTGCAATAATTACGCCTGCCCTGATCTCAGGAGCCATTGTCGGGCGTGTTAAGTTTAAGTCATACATAGCGTTCATTGCACTCTGGGGGCTTATTGTCTATGCACCGGTCTGCCACTGGGTCTGGGGCGGTGGGTTCCTTACAGGAGAAGCCCTTGATTTTGCAGGCGGCACTGTAGTCCATGTAACCTCAGGCATCTCCTCACTTGCAATTTTGCTCTTCCTTGGCAAGAGGAGAGGGTACGGGATAGATTCGATAAAGCCGCATAACGTTACCCTTACTCTCCTGGGGACCGGGCTTCTCTGGTTCGGATGGTTCGGGTTCAATGCGGGCTCGTCCCTTGCTGCAAATGAGATCGCGGCCCTTGCATTCATTACGACACTCATAGCGCCTGCAGCCGCAGGGTTTGTCTGGATGGCCATGGAATGGATCCATTTAGGGCGCCCTACTGCACTCGGATTTGCAACCGGGATCCTGGCAGGGCTTGTTGCAATAACACCGGCTGCAGGTTTTGTTACCCCTATGGCAGCAATTCCGATGGGCGCAATTACAAGCTTTGTCTGCTACCAGGCCGTAATGCTCAAAGGAAGGTTCGGTTATGACGACTCCCTTGATGCTTTCGGAGTTCACGGGGTAGGCGGAATAACAGGTGCGATTCTAACAGGCGTATTTGCAAGCGTGGGGTCTGCAGGACTCCTTCTCGGAAACTCCGAGCAGCTGCTGCTCCAGGTAGAAGGCGTTGTTATCGCACTTATCTACGCAAGTGTTTGCACCCTCGTTATCGGGTTTGTGCTCCACAAGACAATAGGCCTCAAAGTTACTGAAAGTGAGGAAAATATCGGGCTTGACCGGACACAGCACGGGGAAGCAGCATATAACATTTAAATGTGGGTGACTCTTCACCCATATCTTTCTAATTTTACCTTGTTATTACATACCTGAGAGCACACGCCGGCTTAAGGGGAAACTTGCAGTTTTTAAATTTCGTATCAATCTTTTTTGATATTGGGCTTCCGGGTTATTAAGAAGTGAATTCCATAATTAATTATAGAATAATTAGAAGCTTCCATAATTAATAGAATAATTAGAAGCTTCCATAATTGATTAGAAAAATTGGACTTTATTTTTGAGATTAATGATGCCTGAAAGCGATGAGCATCGAGAAAAGATGTGGGACTAAATTTTCATAATTCTGGTAGGTGTTAAAGATGCCGGGAAATCCGAATGAAATAAAGCTGGTAAATAACGCTATGTCCAACGCCACCCGAAGGAAGATAATGAACTTCCTGGAGAATGGCGAGAGAAGTACAGAGGAAATAGGCGGAGAAATCGGGAAGATCATGCTCGATTTTCATCTCAAGGTTCTGCAACAGGCAAGTCTTATTGAGTTAAAAGAAGGGACTGCGAAGCTAAGTGAATACGGCAGAAATTTCCTGAAAGGTAAGGAAGACAAAGGTGAAGAGAAAAATGCAGACCTCTCTAAGGCAAAGCCAGTGGAAATTGCTGAGGTAAGGCAGCTTTTACCCTGCATAGCAGACTCCTCGAAGTTCAGGGTGATCGCAAACATGGCTCCTCCTCTGGGTGGAACCCTGAAGGTTCTTGAGCCCCTCTTTCCCAGAGGCAGATATTCAGACAGAATAAATGCTCTGATAATGCAAAAAGGGGAAATTATTACAACTATTTACGGCACTGGAAAAGTTACAATGACTATGATTAAAAACGAGGGCGAAGCCGGAGAAGCGCTTGAGAACCTGAAGAGCACTATCAATGAAGCCATCGCAAAAGGTGTCGCTCCGGCCCCCAGGGAAAAGGTCAGAGTCGAACCCATGGAGATCTACAAATACCTACCCCAGACAAACTGCGGGAAGTGCAGCGAACAGAGCTGTTACACCTTTGCTATAAAACTAATGAGTGGGGAGGCCTCCCTTGATAAGTGTACACCCCTCAAAGAACCGGGATATTCAACCAATCAGGAACACCTGCAGGTACTGACTGCGTATATTTGAACCAGCGTTACTTAAAAAATGATATCAAGTAAATAAATTCTGTACCCGGACGCAGTGCTCATTTCCTAAAAAGGTCAGAACCCTTCCTTTTTATATTGGCGCGGGAAGATCTTCATCGGGCTTGCAAAGAAAGGGACTGTAATCAGAGCCTGTGCGCAATCTGTTGCTTAAAGAGGTTGCCTGGTAGAAGGAAAGGCTTTCTGATTGAAGCATAAGGAGGCGCAGAATCTGGTTCCAATAGCTTGTTAGGTGCAAAAGATGCAAGGAAATCCGAATGAGACAAAGCTCGTAAACTTTGCTATGGCCAATAGTACCCGAAGGAAGATAATTAACTTCCTGGCAAATGGCTATAGAAATACCGGGGAAATAGAGGAGATAATCGGGAAGAAGACGCTTGACTTTCATCTCAAGGTTTTGCAACAGGCAGGTCTGATTGAGTTAGAAGAAGGAACTGTGAAGCTGAGTGAATATGGCAAGATGTTCCTGAAGAATAAAACAGGACAGAATGAAGAGAAAACTGCAGACTTTTCTCAGGCAAAGCCAGTGGAGATTGCAAAGATCAGACAGCTTTCGCCCTGCATAGCTGATTCCTCAAGACTCAGGGTGAGTGCAAATATGATACCACCCCTGGGTGGAATCTTGAAACTCCTTGAGCCCCTCTTTCCCAGAAGTAATTATTCGGATAGAAAAGATAGCCTGATAATTCAAAAAGGAGAAATAATCACAACTATTTACGGTAGTGGAAAAGTCTCCATCAGGATGATTAAAAATGAGGATGAAGCAAAAGAAGTACTTGAAAGCCTGAAGACCATTATCAATGAGGCTATTGCAAAAGGTGTAGCCCCGGCTCCCAGGGAAAAGGTAAGGGTTGATCTCATGGAGATCTACAAATACCTGCCCCAGACCAACTGTCGTAAGTGCAGCGAGCAGGGCTGTTACAGCTTTGCCATCAAGCTTATGTCCAGACAGGTCACTCTGGACAGGTGTGTACTTCTTAAAGAACCGGAGTACGCAAATAATCAGGAACATCTTCAAATTTTGACCGCATATATTTGAGCCTGTTACTTAAAAAACAATTTATTCGGAGGAAGTTTTGAAGACGCTTACTATCGTGCTCACTGACGGCCCTTATATTTCCGAATACGCCGAGATTGCCTGCAAACTCGCCGAGAACGCCCTTGAACGATACCAGGTGAACATATTCCTGTACCTGGACGCAGTGCATATCCCCAAAAAAGGTCAGATACCTTCCTTTTTTACCAGTGCAGGCGAACTTTTCACAGGACTTGCAGAGAAAGGAGCTGTAATCAGAGCCTGTGCACGGTGTGCTGCTGCGAGAGGTTACATAGCAGAAGAGGAAACTGCGAACGGAAGTAACTGCAAAGACTACTTTCCTGGAATAAAGATCACCAGTCTCTATGAACTTTCAGAAATGCTAAGTAAGAGCGATAGAGTAATCTCACTTCCTAGATGAGGCTGGAAGAATAGGGTTTTTATGAGGTCCGGATTCTTATGAAATCAGTATTCTATCTGCTGGACACTGCTCCCTACGGCAGTGAAAAAGCCTTCGGAGCATTGAATGCGGCTGCAGTAAGCCTTAACAGGATGCATGTGACCCTTGGCCTTTACGGAGATGGAGTTTATCTTGTAGCTGCCGGCCAGGACAGCAGAAAGCTTGGAGTACCAAACCTTTCAGATATCCTCTATTCATATGGGGAATTGAGAGTACTTGTGCATGAACCCTCGCTGTTTGAGAGAGGCCTTTTTGGGGAAACCCTGATAGAGACCGTGGAACTCGTCGATGAAGAGGACTTTCTCGAAGCTATGGAAAGCTCGGACTGCGTTCTCGTATTTTAAAGTGGCAGCTATTAAAAATTCGCAGCTCTTGAGTAAGGATAAACAGGAGTAATAATGTGAAACGAGAAGAATATGATATATTCCTGCTGACAAAGCCCCCTTTCAGTCCAAGGTCAGAGTTATGCCTCAAACTGGCTGCTCGCTCCGGAAATGCCAGACTCTACCTTGCAGGAGATGGAGTCTATCACCTGCTTTCCGGAATAGAGGAACTGCCGGGATACAAAGTCTATGCCTGTCAGGAAGACCTCGAGGCCAGAGCGATAGGGGACAGAGAAAAAGTTACAGTTCCGGACAACTTTTACGCTGCTTTTATAGAGGATATGATGGAACACTGCAAATGCGCATATACATTTTAAGTAGTTGGCATTACACATTTTAAATAGTTAAGTAGTTGGCATTACACATTTACATATTAAATAGTTGACATTATACATTTTAATATGTGCGAATTGACATTACAAATTTAAAGATATTTAGCTGACTGTACAAATTTAGAGGTATATTTTTACTTGTAGCATTTAGAAGAAAATTAAAGCATTAAAAAGGGTCACCGAGCAGGACAGGTTCATATGACCGAAAAACTTCCAGATGAGGTTATTAAGGAGTTAGAATGCGTTAGCCAGCTGCATGAACAGGCGATCTGTGACCACGAAAAATGCAGGAAATTTAGCGAAAGCTTATCCGAACTTCTGGTCAGGCTCGAGGATATGAAGTTTTATCGGACAGCTGACAGGTTAATGGGTATCCTCATAAACTGCAGCCCAAAAGAGGCATCTCACTGCGAAAAATCAACGCTTGTCGGGGAAATGATGAAAGATGTAGTAAAAGAGACACATAAGGCAGCAGAAAAATAAAAAGTAAAAGGTTTTGAAGAAATTAAAAAATGAAAACTTCTGAATATAGAACAGTTCGTAAAAGTCCGGATTCAAAACAATTCCGGATTCAAAACATTTCTTTTCTCATCATCGTAATCGCCAGAATCACCGAGAAAAACATAGAGATTATAAAAATAATTGTAAAAGCATGGGGATTGCCCTGGAATGGGACACTAACGTTCATCCCAAAAAAGCTTGCAACCATCGTTGGAATCGACATGACGATAGTGACAGAGGTAAGGAATTTCATCACAATATTCAAGTTGTTGGAGATGACCGATGCATATGCATCCATTGTCCCGCTCAGGATATTGCTATAAATATTTGCCATTTCAATTGCCTGCTTATTTTCGATAATAACATCGTCAAGCAGTTCGGCATCTTCCGGATACATCTTAATAGGATTGGATCTTTGAATTTTTTCAAGGACCATTTCATTGCTTTTCAAAGATGTGGAAAAATATACAAGGCTTTTTTCCAGTTCAAGGAGTTGAATTAACTCTTTGTTTCTCAGGGACTTATGCAGTCTGCTTTCAATAAGCCCGCTTGCTTTGTCAATATTTCTGAGGTACTGGAGATATAATTTTGAGTTTTTATAGAGAATCTGCAAAAAGAAGCGTGTTTTTTTAAATGTATAAAAGGATTTTATTTTTCGTTCAATAAACTCATTTATGATATAATTCTCTCTCAGAGAAACAGTAACAATATTCTTATCATTAATAATAATTCCAAGCGGGACGGTATAATAGATTCCCCCTTCATGAACATTCATACTCGGCACAGGAGTGTCTATCAATACAACAGTACAGTCCCCGTCAACTTCAATCCTTGCACGTTCCTCTTCATCAAGGGCAGCTTTAATATGGTCAACAGGAATGTTCAGAGTTTCCGAAACATATGAAATTTCCCGTTCACTGGGATTTACCAGATTAATCCATGCTCCATTTTCAACTTGATCCAGATTTATCATTCCAGCATCTGTTGATTTGAATATCTGAAGCATGTTAATTTCCCCCTTCCTTTTCCTGATTTATATGATCCTTTTCCTGTATTATATGAGATTACATTTTTCCACTCTAAATCAATTGGCAGTTTATAAGCCCTAAAGCAGAGCATAAATATATAAATAGTTTTGCGAGTCCATGCATAAACCCACTGTTAAGGAATTCTGATCAGTGAGATCACTTAAAAGAGGAATTCAAATTGACGCATTTTAACGCGGGATGTAGAACATTACAAAGACACCTATAAGTGCAATCAATGTCCCTATAATTTCAGATCTGTCAGGTTTCTTCTTTTCGACAATAAACACTCATATGCAAACGCCCCTGTCGGGCATGAACAGAAGCACTGAAGCTCCGGAAAGAGACAAAACTGGAGAATGAATATAGACCGGAAACTTATTTCAAATAAATTTGAAATAGGAAATTTTATATAGGTTCTTTCAAATATATTTGAAATAACAGGAACAAATCTGGAAAAATCCCCCTGGTGGAAAAATGACTCTTGATTATATCATTTATCTCATATCCGTAGGGCTTCAGTCAGTGCAGGAGTACCTGGCGCTCCATGTACTGATGTGCCTTGTGCCCGCCTTTTTCCTGGCTGGTGCGATTGCCTCCCTCTTTTCCAAGGAATCGGTACTGAAGTTTTTCGGAGCGGACGCCCCCAAATATGTCTCGTACACGGTAGCTGCGGTTTCAGGCTGCCTACTTGCAGTCTGCAGCTGTACAGTGCTCCCCCTCTTTGCAGGGATATATAAGCGGGGAGCAGGCATAGGTCCTGCAACCACATTTTTATTCTCTGCCCCTGCGATCAATATCCTTGCAATTGTGTATACAGCAAAAATCCTGGGATATGACCTCGGAGCCGCCCGTGCCTTTGCAGCAATTCTTCTTTCCGTACTTGTTGGTTTAGTGATGGCCCTTTTGTATGAAGGGAAAGTAACCGAACGCAAGTCCATAAAAACCTTCGGAGAAGAAGAGCATAAACACAGCATTGAACTCTTTGTTTTGCTAATTGCAGTCCTTGTCGCTCCCGAGCTGATGTCCTCCTGGGGCTGGAAGTACACAACCCAGCTGCTTGTCTGGGCTCCCATGATAGGGATTACAGCTTACCTATCCTTAAAATGGTTTTCAAAAGAAGAAATCGACAGCTGGATGGGCGAAACCTGGTTCCTGATAAAACAGATCACCCCCCTGCTCCTGCTGGGAGTTTTCTTTGCCGGGATTGCAGTTGTAGTGCTCCCCAAAGAGTATGTCGCAGCTTTTGTGGGAGGGAATTCTCTGACTTCAAACTTTATTTCCTCAGTAGCCGGAGCCCTGATGTACTTCTCCACCCTCACGGAAGTGCCTATCATAAAGGCCCTAACCCTGCTTGGAATGGGAGCAGGCCCCTCCCTTGCAATGCTCCTTGCAGGCCCCGCACTCAGCCTGCCGAACATGATTGTAATCAACAGGATAATGGGGACAAAAAAAGGCATGACCTACATCTCCCTTGTGGTTTTGATTGCAACTGCATCAGGGTATATATTCGGAGCTCTGTTTGTATAAAAGAGAAGTAGAATCGAATCAAATAAATAAAGTTCTAAGATAAAGTTCTAAGATAAAGTTCTAAATAATCATATAAAGCTATCACATTAACAGGATCAAGTAACAAGGTGAAACACATGAGAATCGAAGTACTGGGATCAGGTTGCGCAAAATGCAATAAGACAAAGGAAATGGCCGAAAAAGCTGTCAAGGAAATGGGTGTTGAAGCCGAAATCATCAAAGTAGAAGACTTTGACAAAATCCTGGGATATGGAGTCATGATCACTCCTGCACTTGTTATTGACGGAGATGTTAAAGTCGCAGGCAAGGTCCCAAGCATTGACGACATCAAAAAGTGGATTACAAAGTAACAGACATACAAAGCGACCTGAAACACTGATAGAAACCCAAATTGAAATCAAAAGTTAAAACAAAATTTAAGGTAGTGTAAAAAATGGTAGAAGAAACAAAATGTGCATGTGGTTCGGCAAACGTGGCAATTTTTCCCTGTGCAGGAGCTGCAAATGTAGGCCAGCTTTCAAACAAAATAGCAGTTGAGCTCGATAAGCAGGGACTGGGAAACCTGATGTGTACAGTAGGGATCGGTGCCAGAGCTCCGGGGATTATGAAGTCTGCCGAAGCTTCCGACCGGATCATAGCCATTAACGGCTGTCCCGTAAACTGTGCAACCAAAACTATGGAACTGGCCGGCTTTAAAGTGGATCGCGAGATTGTGATTTCGGACCTGGGGATTAAGAAAACGAAGGATAGAGACCTTAAGGAAGAAGAAGTCGCTGAAGTCCTTGAAAAAGTTATGGAGATCCTGCAGTCCGAATGATCTCCTTCCTATTTTTTTGATTTTTGAAATCCATCCACGTTTTTGTCTCGTATATCCGAAATGCATTAAACCCGAAACAATCCCCGGGCCACTATCTACCGTGCCTTAAGAAAAGTATTTATACGGCGATAATTCAATGATTGATTATATGATTAATGAAGAGAATATACAGATCTTCAAAGCCCTGAGCGAGGAGACCAGATATAAAATCATAAAAGTTCTGCTTGAAGGGGAAAAATGCGCCTGTGAGATTCCTGACCTCATAGGCAAGACCCAGTCCAACACCTCGATGCATCTTGCAAAACTGCAGGACTGGGATATCATCAAAGTACGAAAGGACGGGAAGATGAGGCTTTATTCCATAGACAACGAAAAAGTCAGGGAGATTTTGAAAATAGTAGAAGAATAAGTTATTTTTTCGGTTGCTTCCAAAAATTTCGCATCATGGGTAGCAGGACACGGCAGATTTCTTAAAAAATGAGTCTCTGAAACTTGCCTGCCTGAAGGCAGACTCATCTGCAGCAATCACACCCACTACATGTGGGAAGAAGGTTCTGGTTGCCCCTTTCAACTTCCCAGCATTCAAAACAGAGCTTTATTGTGCCAAGTTCTCTGTGCTTTACTTTTAGCAGCGAATTTTCATCCTTCCCGCAGATAGAACATCTAACCATTTTAGAACCTCAGCTAAATTTTTTATCCCAACGTACTGTGGTCTCTTTTCGTTCTCAAAAATATCCGGAATGAGGTATTGAACCCGGTATATTTTGAGATTTTGCTGGATTGAACGTTCAAGTTCTAACTCATGTATTCCTGTAAAAAATTTCATTGAAGCGACATCCTTATATCAATGAATTGTCATATCAATATATACTGATATAATGGAATGCGGATTGGGCATTCAAATAGGGCAAAAATAAAACAGAAAAGAAGGGACTCAAAATGGCTGATATCTTTTATCCTCTGCAATGGATTGCAGACAAACTGACATACGAGGTTTTCGGGATTACACCCGCTACTCACCTTGCAGCCAGTGTTAATTTCATCATCTACGACGTATTGAAAATAGTCATCCTGCTGTCCGTGATGATTTTCGCGATCTCCTACCTCAGGACCTATATCACTCCGGAAAAAACAAGAAAGGTGCTCGGAGGCAAAACAGGACTCCGTTACCACCTGATAGCTTCCCTGATAGGGACAGTCTCTCCGTTCTGTTCATGCTCCTCAGTACCCCTTTTTATCGGGTTTGTGGAAGCTGGAGTACCCCTCGGAGTTACCTTCTCCTTCCTGATAACATCCCCTCTGGTAAACGAAGCTGCTGTGGCCGCACTCTGGGCAACCCTCGGCTTGAAGGCAACTGTAATTTATGTGGTATCGGGGATTTTGCTCGGCGTATTTGGAGGCTATGTGATTGGCTTCCTGAAGCTGGAAAGGTATGTGGAAGAGTTCGTTTACAAAATTAAAGTCGGGAATCAGGCTACAGGACCGGAAACCCTTACAATAAAGGAAAGGACAGGCATTGCTCTTGAAAGCGTTAAAGACATCGTCAGCAGGGTCTGGATCTACGTGATTATAGGGGTCAGCATCGGAGGCATCTTCCACGGCTATGCCCCCGAAGGAATCCTCGAAAAATACGCAGGAAAGGACAATCTGCTTGCAGTTCCGATTGCTGTCCTTGTAGGCGTACCCCTCTACTCAAACGTCATGGGCATGATCCCAATAGTGGAGAGCCTTATAGGAAAAGGACTCCCGATAGGGACTTCCCTGGCATTCCTCATGTCGGTTACGGCTGTGTCCCTGCCCGAAATGATCATCCTTAAAAAGGTGCTGAAAAAAGAACTGATTGCAATCTTTATCTCAATTGTGGCGCTGTCGATCGTCTTCACGGGCTACCTGTTCAACATACTGCTATAACTATAGCGGAAATCTTTGAAAATTGAGCGATTGAAAATACAAAATCTGAATCAAAATCAGAATCAAAACCTGAATCAAAATCTGAATTAAAACCTGAAATAAAAAGACAAAAAGTGGTGAAAAACATGAAAATCGAAATTCTCGGAACCGGATGCGCAAAGTGTAAGAAAACAAAGGAAGCTATCGAAAAAGTCCTTACTGAAACAGGAAAGAAAGCCGAAGTAGTAAAAGTTGAGGACATTGAAACGATCCTGAACTACGGCGTGATGGTAACTCCTGCAGTCGTGGTTGATGGCGAAGTTAAGCTTGCGGGCAAAGTCCCGGATGAAAAAGAAATCCGGAAATGGATTGAATGAATATCTTGGCCCCGACAGACCCGGACTATTCAGGTTTTATATGAACGTAAATCTTTGGAGAAGGATTAATTATTAACTATGGAGAAGGATTAATTAATATTTTCAGACACCTGAAAATTGAATTTGAAAACGAATTGAGGTGGTCATATGGCTGAAATTACTGTCAACTCCACAATATGCGACTTTACACACAAAATTCGTGGAAGCATGAAAGGCGGAAAAATCATTGTAGATATCGAAACTCCGTGTGAAAAAATAAAGGAAATCTCGCACCTGGAAATTCCCATGATGGAAACCCTGGACATCAAAGACAACTATGTGATGGGCAGGGCAAAAGAGGCAAAAATCTGCTCAAACTGCCTTGTGCCCTGCGGGGTGCTTAACCTCTGCAAACTGGAAAGCGGGTTTCTTGCAAAGTCCCTTGCAAAAAAAGCAGGAAGCCTCAGTATCGATTTTGATGAAGTCTGAGATATTTCTGAAAAGTAAGGATCTACCCCTGACCCTTCATATCTTGAAATTTCGGGCAGAACCTTATTTTCCAAAACATTTTTTTCTTAAAAACATATCTTCTTTTAAAAACAGCTATCCATTTTAAAAATAGTTATTCTTTTAAAAACACCTCTTCTTTTTTTATTTCAGTGCATCAAGCTATTAGCGATAAAGACATAATTATGAACTGGGGATCAGCAGAAAGCTACAGGATGATGCTGAAAAGTAAGAACTGGAAAGCAAATAGAGCAAAAGGGGGTTGCGGACAGCAGATGATAAGCACAGTACTTGTTCCTGCGGATTTTACTATCGAAACGGAAGATTTGCTCGGCTGCATAGGAGAACTTAAAAACGCCGGCTTGAAGAAAGTTATCCTGCTGCATGTAGTGGACATACATAAAAGCCAGGGGCTTGCCCCTATGTTTGAACGGAATGCAAAGGAAAGGATTGAGGATTATGCAGGTTTTGCCAGGGAACTTGAACTTGAAACCGAAACCCTGGTAGTTTTAGGAGACGTCAGAAGGACAATTGCGGAGATAGCAGACCGGGAAGACGTTGATGCGATAATAATGGGGGCCACCACTAAAGGATTCATAAAGGGGAAACTTCTCGGAAGAACTACGGAATACATAACACGTAGTTCAAAGAAAATACTGCTGGTTGAAAAGTATGAAGCTATGAAAGAAGGAAAGGAAGTTTATGAGAAGGCATGCAGGGCAACTTTCTCCAGAATTCTTGTGCCTCTTGACTTTTCAAAAGAGGCAATGAAGGCGATAGAACAACTTCAGGAGTTTAAAGAAATCTTAAAAGAAGTTCTGTTCCTGCATGTAATAGATGACATAAAAGATATGGACCTGCTGGATGAACAGAGAGAAGAGGCAAAAGAAAGGCTCAGGAGAATAAAGGAGCAGTTTGCAGATATAAAAAGCCAGTACCTTGTCGTTGAAGGAATCCCATCAGATGAGATTGTTAAATTTGCCAGCATAGAAGATGTCACCCTGATTATGCTGACTGCCCGCGGGGAAGGAGCCTTAATAGACCTCCTGCTTGGAAGTACGGCCGAAAATGTACTCCGGAAAACCACAAAGCCCGTGCTGATTATCCCTGCAAGCAAAGAGTTCGAGGGAGAAGAGTGGGATGAGGGAGAAGAATATGCCTGAAGAGAATGAAAAAAGAGTGGGATAAGGGAGAAGGATATGCCTGAAGAGAATGAAGAAAGGGAGCTTGATTTCTTCAGTAAATATCTCTCTATCTGGGTTGCAATCTGTATCATGCTCGGAACCGCAATAGGTTATGTTTTTCCGGGTTTTGCGGACACCCTTGGAGGTATTGAGCTTGCAAATGTCTCAATCCCTGTAGCTGTCGTGCTCCTGGTCATGATGTATCCTATCATGCTTAAGATTAATTTTGAAGAAATCCTGAACGTTGAGGCAAATTTAAAGCCCCTCCTTCTAACTCTTATCATAAACTGGGCGATCAAGCCTTTTACGATGGCTTTTGTTGCATGGCTTTTTATGCGCGTGTTCTTTGAATCCCTTATCCCTGCTGACCTTCAGGCACAGTATATTGCAGGCATGATCCTGCTAGGGATTGCTCCCTGCACGGCTATGGTACTTGTCTGGACCTACCTTGCAAGAGCCAATATCAACTATGCTTTGATTCAGGTCTCAGTAAATGACCTTATTATCCTGGTCCTTTTTGCTCCTCTGGGAAAGTTTCTCCTCGGGGTCACAACTGACTTTCCGGTCCCTCTTATGACTATCTTCGTCTCGGTCCTGTTTTATGTGGCAATTCCTCTAGGCCTTGCTGTGCTGACAAGGCAGGTAGTGATAAGGAAAAAAGGCATTACCTGGTTTGAAAACAGCCTGATCCGAAAAACACAGTGGATTACTCCTGCCGGACTTTTAATAACTCTTGTTCTGATTTTTATATTTCAGGGAAACAACATCATAAATTACCCCCTGCATATTTTCCTGATCGCGATCCCTCTGGTGCTGCAGACTTACCTGATCTTCGGAATCGGGTATGCAGGAGCAAAATATCTGAAAATTCCCTACAGGGAAGCTGCGCCGTCAACCTTTATCGGCGCCAGTAATTTCTTTGAACTGGCAGTGGCAGTAGCCTTAATTCTGTTCGGAATGGAATCAGGAGCTGCACTCGCAACCGTTGTGGGAGTGCTTGTGGAAGTGCCTGTTATGCTTTCCCTTGTGAAGATCATGAACAGGAATAGGGAAAAATTCAGGTTCTAATAAGCTTTGCCTGTAAAATCCCCTGAAAAGAGCTATTTACCGGGTACAAGGAGTATTTTTTAGGTATCTTATGGATTTTTTAGGTTCACAGCATATTTTTAAGGTAAAGTCATTTTTTAGGCAAAGCGGGTCTGATAGGAAAAAATAAATGGTAGTAGGGGTGAGTTACTGAAAACCGCAAACATAAGAATCTCCCTACAGTTTCCCCAAACACTGGAGATGCGCTCTCTTTTTCATATTTGATCAATGACTCACTCCCATTACCGAAAATTGCTTAGAAAAAAACTATTAAAGAAAAACATCAGGAGATAAGCACTTGACCGAAATTACAGTAAACTCTACCATCTGTGGCTTTACCCATAAAATTATGGGGAGTATGAAAGGCGATAAAATTATTGTAGATATCGAAACCCCCTGCGAAAAAATAAAAAAGTTTTCGCATATGGAAATTCCCATGATGGAAACCCTGGACATCAAGAACAACTACGTGATTGATAGAGCACAGGAAGCACAGTGCTCCTCAAACTGCCTGGTCCCCTGTGCCGTACTTAACCTCTGCAAGCTTGAAAGTGGTTTTATGGCAAAGTCCCTGGCAAAAAAGGCGGGCAGCATCAGTATTGAATTCAATAGTATCTGAAATATCACGATATTATTGCATGGTACTTGTACTCATAATACATGGACTGCACATACTCCATCTTAAACCCATGTTTATTTGCAATGCTTTCTATTATGCAGGGTTTATGACTATATCCGAGAATATCTTTAGGGCGGTTTTTTAAGCTTGCTGATATAACGGTAAGAACTTCAAAGCCTATTTTATGAAAGATTTTCCAGTATCCGAAGTCGCGTGAAAAGAACCCTATTTTCCATAATGGATATAAGCGAGGATCCAGTAGGTCAAAAAGGACTATTTTACCTCCCTTATTAAGATACCTTGATGAGTTGTAAATAAAAGTATCAACTTCTTCATCTGTGAGGTATTGGATCACTCCAGCTGCAGTTATTCGGTCAAAGGAGGAATCAAGCTTTTCCCAGACAGTTTTATCGTCAGCAAGGATTAAAGCTATATTTTCAGACTTTCTTTTCCGGATTCTTTTACCTGCTTCATCAAGCATTGATGCGGAAAAATCGGTTCCTACAAGCCTTTCATATTCCAATGCATAATAAACCAGGAGCTCTCCGGCCCCGCAACCAAAGTCAAGAAGTGTTTTGCCCCCATCCAGATGGAAGAGTTTTTCCCGGGCTTCTCTGGAAATAAATTCCTCAGATGAAGACCTGTGACCTCCGCTTCTCTTATCTGCAAAAAATTCTTCCCAGACAGATTTTGGTTTCGACATGTTTTGTATACCCCCAAGTCTTACTTCTTGTGACACCTTTTCTCCATATAATCAGGACTTCACATTGGGTAATTTTTTTATTTATTAAGCTCACTGATTTTAGATTATCAAGAGGTGAAGAAACCTAATTTTACCCATATGCGTAAAATTATATATACCTTTCGAATCAAAGTTTCTTCTTTTTAGACTGCTCGTTTTCAGATCCGTATTGCCTTTTTCTCTGGCTTTCTGAAAATATGACAGTTATCTTAATTTATGTAGGTTTGAATCCATTTCTTTGATCCTTGATCCAAAAAAAAACCGTTTTCAGGCCGCGAATTTTAATTCCATTACGATAATTAATGCTTTTGATTTTACAGAAAAATACAAAACAATCCCGGCATCACAACAACTGAAGCCCGATTGATATGAGACTGATGAGACGGGAGAGATGCACATGAAATATTCAATCATACAGAGAAAACATGCAGTAGATACCGAATTCTTAAGGATTTATTTAGAGATGAGGGAAACTTTTGATTATAAGTGACAGCACAAGAACGTGTTTCTGGGGATATATGTGAATCGACAAAACCTCGGAATTTGATCAACTGTTTTCCTTACAATAAAGTTATTTGTAAAGAAACTCCTGTTTTAAACCAGGAATATTTATATATCATATCGACGTATCTAAATATAACCATATATAATAGGTGCAAATGAGGTGTACTCCATTGGGCAAATTAGGAAAAAGTTTGCTTGGAAAACTGATTGGAAGCGATAAAAGTTGCTGTTGCTGCGGGCCTTCTATCGTAAGTGTCAAAAAGATAAAAGTTGACGATAAAGATATGGAAATTGCCGGATTGGATGAGGAGTTTGAGAAATATCTTGCTGCATGCAAGGCCCCGGAGAATGTAGACGGCGAAGAACTTATGCAAAACCTTGTAAAAATAAATGAAATTCCTGAAGAAAAACTGGAAAAACTCAAAATCGCGGTATTGAAAGAATACGGAACATACTGGCAGGAGAAAAGAAGGTAATTTATATTGACAAATATAGATATGAAATTAAAGAAATATTTTCACATCCAGATGAGAATTTTGTCCTGAGACCTCAGAAATGAACTTAAAATGCTCAATCTGCGGAAAAGAAGAAAACTCGTTACTCCGGGCTAATCACAGGGACCTGGGAGCCATAAAGCTGTGTGTGGGATGCTGGTCGAAAGAACAGAGCAAGAACAAGTTGCTTCCTTTAGAAGGCGGGGGAAGCTGCTGCAGGTAAACTCATGGAAACTGAAAGGAGATCAGGCGTGGATAAAAGAAGAAGTGAAGTGGAAATAGAAAGATTGAAGCGTTTTATTTCTGATAGGGATCAGTTAGAGGTAAGAACACAGAAGCTCAGTTCTCTGGTAAATGGGCTGGGTGAAGAAAACTTAGATCCAGAAGCCAAGATTTTTAAAGCCCTTGCAGATGTCAATCGTCTCAAGATTGTAAAGTTATTGAAAGAAGGAGAACTCTGTGCCTGCGAAATAACGGTTGCCCTTTCCAATTCTCAATCGACTGTTTCTCACCATCTGTCCGTATTGAAAAATGCAGGCCTGATCAAAGAAAGAAAAGAAGGAAAATGGTCTTATTTTCGCCTCTCGGAGGGAGCAGTTATCGAAATACTTAATCAGGCAAAACTGCTTACTGATAAGTGAACTTCCAGTAAAGTTCTCTTTTTAAAAGTAGAATCCGGGTATGAAGTTGAACCCTTCAAAAACGGTTTGCTCTGCGAAAAAGTAGGGTTCCAGAGATTAGAATTATGGTAATTTCAGGTTTCCAATAGCTGTAGCTTTCGTTGATTTGAAGAAGATGAATTTGAAGGAAGATCATAATGTTCTGGAATAATCTAGTTGTGGCGATTAATTTCTTCATTGAAATCGCCGTAGAGCTTATTATTTTATTCATAGGGATAACCTTTCTAGTGGGGCTGATTCAGGAATATGTGCCTGAAGAAACCATAAAAAAGGCTCTTGGAGGGCGGCACAAAGTTATAGGCAGCATACTTGGAGCAGGATTTGGGGCTCTCACCCCTTTCTGCTCCTGTTCAACCATACCACTTCTCCTGGGAATGCTCAGGGCTGGTGTGCCCTTCGCCGCAGCAATGGCATTCCTGTTCTCATCGCCCTTGCTAAACCCGGTGGTAATATCCCTGTTCATCATCCTACTGGGCTGGAAGATAGCCGCCCTCTATTTTGCCGTCACCTTCGTGGCTACAATTGCCATTGGCCTTTTGCTTGATGGGCTGGGCTTCTCCAGCCAGGTTAAGTCGGTGGCCGTTGTACGAAACAGCTGCATCTGCCAGCAGGCTGCGGACGCGAAATCAAGGATACAGCGGGCTGCAAGATTCGCATTTAGCCTATTCCACCAGCTTGTGCCTTATCTCCTTCTTGGAGCAGGAATTGGTGCATTCATTCACGGATTCGTGCCCACGGAGACCATCTCCCGCCTCGCAGGGCCGACCAACCCTCTGGCAGTTCCCGTGGCTGCAATTATTGGCATTCCGATCTATATCCGGGCAGAGACCATGATCCCCATTGGACTTGCACTCATTGAAAAAGGAATGAGCGTGGGAGCCGTCCTGGCATTGATAATCGGCGGCGCAGGAGCCAGCATACCCGAGCTGACGCTTCTTTCAGCCATATTCAAGAAGAGGCTGCTGGCGGCTTTCGTAGTGACCGTCTTCTCCATAGCTGTGGCTGCGGGATATCTGGCCAATCTACTGGCATTGTGAACGCCGTCAAAGAAGAATACATCCCTTGTTTTTGGAAAAAATTCGGGATTTTCTGGTTCTTATTAATTTCAGTAACTTTCCTCTATGATCCAAAAAATAAGCGTCTAGAAAGTTCAATAATGCACATTACTCATTTGGCATGAAAGTACTGTGATTTGAAAAGTACTTTCATTTCTTTGTGCCTGTTATTTGAAGAATTTCATGTTTGTTTTTGCTGAAATCAATTTCATTTTTATTCTTTTCAAGCCCATTGTTTGAAATTTTTAGTATATGCCATTTACATACGATTCCCCGTACTTATTCAGACACTGGCAACTAAGATCCATTTCAAAAAAAGAACTCATGGATTGTTGGGATGAGCCAGAGCAATTTAGGCCTCAGAAACTGCCGAAGTGGTTCTGGTAAACCATAAAAAAGCCGACACCTAGAATTATAAGACCTGTAACTTTTTTTAACGGAAAACCATATTTTGAAACTTTCTGAAGCCTTTTGGAAGAAAAGCTTGCAGAATAAGCAACAAGAAGCATTGGAACGGAAAAACCGAGGGAATAGATGAAAAGCATCAACGCTCCATACGTAATTTTACCTGAAACAGCAACCATTGTAAGGATTGAGCCAAGTACTGAGCCCACACATGGAAGCCAGATAATCCCGAGAGAGAGACCAAGCAAAAGACCTCCGAAAAGCCCCTCCTTTTTGGAATTTGCAAGTGAAGAAAAATTTCCAAAAACATTGAAAATATTGAGGTCGAAGAGCAATGAAACGCCCATCGTGATCAGAAGAGCTTCTGCAAAAATATTAAGGTAACCTAGATAAGCCGTGAGCGTCGCTCCGAAAAGGGAAGTGACGATTCCCATGCTGGTAAAGGAAAGAGACAGCCCTGATACGATTGCAAGGGGCCTGAACTTTCCTTTTTCAGTTGAATAAGCAAATACTGCCGGAATTACAGGAAGGATACATGGGGAGAGTACACTAACGACCCCTGCAAAGAAAGCAGCAACCGGGAGAAAGTCAGAAAACAAATTTACTCCCCTGTGTTTCTGGATTCGAGGGCTTTCTCAAGAGTCTCTGAAAGGGTTTCTTTATCGACAACACCCAGGAACCTTGCACTCGCCCTTTCCGAACTTTTGCTTCCGTCCTGCCGCATGTACATGTATTTGCCGTCCTCGATACCTTCAATGATACAAGTATCCGGAATGACTCTTACTCCGAACGTTGTTGCAAACTCAGGGTACTCTTTGATATCGATGAGCATAATTGAAGCAGAATCTTGATAGATTGGAAGGAGCTCTGAAAGCACCTCTTCCTGCTCTTTACAGGGAATGCACCCTTTAGAACCAAGCTTCAGAACAACAGGACCTTTTGTGAGGGCTTCATCAATCTGGCTCAGATTCGTAACTTCGACCAATTCTGCCCCACTGCCAGAATCGTTAATATCCTTTGTAACTTCAACAAACTCTGCTTCGTTGCCGGAATTATCAGTGCAACCTGAGCTGAAGAGAAGAAAACAAAAAATCGTCAAAATGAAAAGCGGTTTTTTCGAAAAGAGCGGAAACGAAAATGAAACTCGTTCTTTGTCTTGTATTTTATGCAATCGCTTCATTATAATTCTCCGAAAATCATCAAGTTATGTTTTTATAAGAAATAATAAGGGAGTTGGGTGTATCAAGATATATTGATTCATTTAAATATACATATGATATTAATATTTTGCATAAATCAAACAGATGCAGAAAAAATTGAAAAAAGTGTATTATCATCAATGAAACGAGGTCATGACTAAAAAAATTTGTAACTATCAGGTTAATTCTGGCACCATTTCATCCAACAAAGAAGTCTTAGAGCCTATCCAAAAAGTCAGTAATGCATATTGTAAAGTTACAATCGGTCTATAATATCGAGTATCCGTTCCGGTTGTGCATATTGTCAATAGTAAAAGTACAGTAAGTCACAACATTTTTCAGATAGGCTGTTAGTTATTCCAATTGAATTCATGAATTACATTTAGATAATACTGCAAGGTAGATATCAAAAAATCTTGATATAGAATCAGCTGGGGCCTCAAAATTCTGGAAAAAAATCCAATATAAATAATAACATGATCAATATCAAACAAAATTGATATGAAAATACTTATTTAGAAAGCTTAACTTCTTTTATTTATGAGCTATTGCTGCCCTGCGGATCCCGAGAAAAAAAAGGAATGGGAAGAGAAAATGATCCAGGAAATAGATTTTCTGGACAATGACATTAAAAAAGCCAGTGAGATATTCAGTGCTCTCGGGCATCCGATGAGATTAAAAATTGCTTATTTTCTCTCTCAGCGAGACCACTGTGTTTGCGAACTGATATTCAAGTTAAACGAGAGGCAGAACCTTGTTTCCCATCATCTGACTATCATGAAAAACTGCGGGATTGTCGAAGCTTACAGCAGCTCAAAATGGAGGTTTTACAGGTTAAACCCTGAATTTGGAAATATTTTGAACATCATCTCGCAGATGCAAAACAAAAAATTAGAATAAAAGGTTAAACTCGAACCGAAGAAAAAGACTAACAAAAACGAAAAAACAAAAACAAAGAAGATAAGAAAAACCTGGAAATGAAAATGCCTGGAAATGAAAATGCCTGGAGGGTTTCAGTCCTCACAGCAACAGCAGCATTTCTCTTCGTCCTTATCCTTTTCAAAAATTTTGTCATAGATGTTTTCACCGTATATGTTCGTCCACCCAATCTGCGACCCTGCAGCTACAAACATGGCAACTGAAATGGCTTCGGCAATCTCTTCTTTTGTAGCCCCTGCTTCAACTGCCCTCTGGGAGTGCACATCAACGCAGTACTGGCAGCGCATGAGCACCGACGAGGCAACAGCAATCAGTTCTTTTGTCTTAATGTCAAGGAAACTGTCCTTGAAAATAGAATTTCTCAACTGTCCAAAAGCTTCGGCAGTTTCAGGCAACATTTCGTTTAAAAATGACATTAAAATCTCCTCCGGTAATGATAAAATATTTTTAACGACCCGGCTTTCTGCATAAATTGGTGTTCCAGCGCATTCCATTCCCCTGGGATTCAGGCTTATGCGTATACAGAAGGTCTTCTTCATCGGGTTCGACACTGTTCTTAGAATATTCTTTTTCTGCCTTTTTCTCCTGAATTCCTTCCTTTTCGTCTCCCATTTCTCAGCCTCCGGGATAATTAAATTCAAAAACCAGTAATAATAAGTTGTATTATTAAAGAACCACATATTAAAAAACAGCCTCGATGAGTATCAAGAATATTTGATACATATTAAAGCAATCCGGCAAAAAGAGAATATCCGTGGATTTAGAGTTAACTAAGCCTAAACTTGAAGTCCAAAAATCTATTAAAATGTTTAATCAGGTCTTCACACAGCTAATATTGAGAAAATCAAAGGTCGATACCAATCAGACAAAGTAGAAAGGTTATTATTATCAGAAGCTGAAAGGGAAGATTTAACAGGAGATGAACCTGGAAGATGGACACCCCCCGATTTAATAATCCCGGCACAGGGACAAATTACGATAAGCAGTGGGCTTTTGAAGTCGCTTATTTTATCCAGCACACAGGCACAACTCTGCAAAATCTGGGGAACTTTCTGAATGCCAGAGATTATGTTGAAGCCCGTACTCTGGCTGCAGAGATAAAGCAGAGAGCAGAATACGAAAAAACCCTCCAACCGGATTTCAGAACTTCGGATTATTTTGTGCAGGCTCGCAGGCTTTTTAACCGGTTTCTGGACGAATGCGTAAACTTTGCCGAGCTCCTGAGGGTTACGACCATTCAGGAAGAAACCGGATGTGAAGAATTGCTGGACAAGCCGGAGCAGATCCGGAACTCCATAGACAGGATGAACCTTTTAAAAGAAATGTTAACAAGTGAGCTTCACCTAAAAGGCTGGTACTGAGTAAGCTTTTACCTGTGAGGATTAATACATTTAAAACACAACATGTTTTTGATTCTGGATTTATAAACTTTCAATCATGGTTTTTCTCCGAAGTTCACAGCGTCTTCTGAGAGGTTCCTGCCCGAAAGGTAGCAAAGGATTATATACAGGCAAGAGGTGTAGTGAGTATCCACTGGAGTAAAAGACCACAGGTCTGGTTACTCATTATTGCCTGTATCACGGGGAAGAATTCAAAAGTGTCCGGAACTTATCCAAGAAAGCTATTTTTTTGCTGTATAAGTTTATGCATGTCAATTCTGAATTTCCCTGGTTTTAGGCAACTTTTCGCAGTCCCGGGGAGATCAACCATTTATACGGCGTGTTTACCTGTTTTTAGCGGTATCATGTACCGATGTTGATAAGTGGGCTTTTCCGCAAAGGAAACTGCCGGGCATGCGGCAGACAGTATGCAAACAGCAGGTCTGCAATCTGCAAGACTTGTAGAAAAATAATTGTAAATTATAGAGTGAGTACATGGAAAAATTAGCAAAATTTAAGGCGCTTGGGCTCTCGGACAGTACATTGAAAGCCCTCAAAAAGAAAGGGTTTGAAGAACCAACCCCGATTCAGGAAAAGGTAATCCCGCTTTTTTTGAAAGGAGAATCTGATATTATAGGGCAGGCTCAGACAGGGACAGGAAAAACAACAGCTTTCGGAGCCCCCATTATAGAGAAAATTCCTGAGAAATCAGGACATGTTAAGGCAATAATCCTGACCCCTACAAGGGAACTCGCAATCCAGGTTTCAGAAGAGCTTAACTCCCTAAAAGGAGACAAAAAACTGTATATTGCCCCTATATATGGTGGGCAGTCCATGACCCAGCAGCTTCGCATGCTGAAAACTGGTGTGGACATTGTCGTAGGGACCCCGGGAAGGGTCATCGACCACATTGAAAGAAAGAGCCTCAATCTCGAACATATCTCGTATTTCGTACTTGACGAAGCCGACGAAATGCTGAACATGGGCTTTATTGATGACATAAAGGAGATCTTAAAGGCAACAGGCCCTGATAAAAGGATGCTTTTCTTTTCAGCCACAATGCCAAAGACAATCCTTGGAATCGTCAAGAAGTACATGCGGAACTACGAGCATGTTACAATTGAGAAAGAAGAAATTACAGCAAACCTGACCGAACAGATATATTTTGAGGTTAAGGAAAGCGACAAGTTTGAAGCCCTCTGCAGAATCATCGACATCGAAGATGAATTCTACGGACTCGTATTCTGCCGGACAAAGATCGACACCAGCCAGCTTGCCCAGAAACTCAGCGACAGGGGTTATTTAGCTGATGCCCTTCACGGAGACATTTCCCAGCAGGAGCGGGAAAAAATCCTTAACAAGTTCAGGAAGCAGAAGATACACATCCTCGCAGCAACCGATGTTGCAGCAAGAGGAATTGATATCATGGACCTGACCCATGTCATCAACTATACCTTGCCCCAGGACCCAGAGTCTTATGTGCACAGGATAGGAAGGACAGGAAGGGCAGGCAAACAGGGAACTGCTATCACCTTTGTTACATCCTCGGAATTCAGGCGGCTCACTTACATACAGAAGACCTCAAAGTCAGAAATGAAGAAAGGCCGCATCCCTGCGATAAAAGATGTAATAAAAGCCAAAAGGGCAAGAGTAAAAGCCGAACTCGAAAACACTATAAAGACAGAAGAATATGGGGACTGCCTTGGGATGAGCGAAAAGCTCCTTGAGGAATACCCCGCAGAAAAAATCCTGGCTGCCCTTTTAAAGTACGCCTTCAAGGAAAAGTTCGACGAGAGCATGTACACGGAAATTTCCGAAGGCAGCTCCTATGTCGACAGAAAAGGCAAAACCAGGATCTTCATAGCCATGGGAAAAGCCGACGGCATGACTCCGGAAAAACTGGCCGATTTCATACAGCAGGAAATCGGGGACAG
This sequence comes from Methanosarcina sp. 1.H.T.1A.1, assembly GCF_000979295.1. Taxonomy (NCBI): domain Archaea; kingdom Methanobacteriati; phylum Methanobacteriota; class Methanomicrobia; order Methanosarcinales; family Methanosarcinaceae; genus Methanosarcina; species Methanosarcina sp. 1.H.T.1A.1. Next base: position 33,632 of record NZ_JJQY01000010.1, read on the forward strand.
CGAAATGAACTTAAGGGACGCAGAGATTTTCCCCCACTTCTCCTTCGTATCCATCCCCTTTGCTCAGGCTGAAGCCCTGCTTGACATCTTCAAAAATAAAAGAAAAGGAAGCAAACCTTTCGTGGAACTTGCCCAGAAATCCAGGGGAAGAAGCACAAAAGGCTCAAACGATGGGAGCAGCAACGGTGGCTCAAGAGGCAACGGCAGCTCAAGAAGCAACGGTGGCTCAAGAAGCAACGGTGGCTCAAGAGGCAACGGTGGCTCAAGAGGCAACGGTGGTGGCTCAAGAGGTGACGGCAGCTCAAGAAGCAGCGGTAGCTCAAGAAGCAGCGGTAGCTCAAGAAGTGTGAAAAAATAAATTTTCCATTTCTAAACTTATTCTTTTTCTTATTTTTCAGGATTCCGGGAGCAGTGAAGTTTTCGGAATTCGGGTAATTTTTTGATAGCAGAATTTTACGAAGACATTTGTTTCTGGCTTTGATTCTTTCTTGACTTTGAATTATCTTTGGACCCTAATTCTCTTCTGACCACTGCATCCGACTTTCCGCAGTAAAATTTCTTAATTTTATATTTTGGAAAATCATTCAAGTACTTGTTATAAAAGTTATTTCCATTTTACCATGATGACCCCCTCTTAGATCTGAACCCACAACTCATCGGGTCATTATTCTTCCTGTTCGGAAGAATAACAGAATAAGTAATTAAAATGGGGGGAAAGAAGGTCAAAAAGATATTGAATTGGGATAAAAAATCCATAAAAGTCCTCAAATTTAGGGGTAAAAATACGAAAAATATTATGTGTGAAAAAATAGTGCAGAAAGTAGGTTTTCGAATATTTTAATAATATCAACCGATTGACCAGGGACAACCTAAAGACGCTTTTGAGAAAAATACCTGTTTTTCAGAAAAGTTATTCCATATTCCTTATTGAGGTATCAAAAACCCTCAAGATTTTGGATCTTCAACCGGAATAAATCTCTAGATCGGGTTAACTAAGCCCAGAAGGAAAATTTGTCACATGCAATAGATTTATTCCGGCTGAAGTTCTATGCTTCCTTCTCCTTCTGAATAGTTTATCTCACACGATTTTCTGGATTACCATTGCCAATGGAACAGTAAGGATGCCACCATCTTTCGTTGAACAAGCACTTTGAGCCATTACTCCCATTATTCAAAGGCTAACCAGTAAACGAGTTCATCCCAAAACCCAGTTTTAATCTTAATTATCAGAATTATTCAGGATTGCTTTCATAATCAGAAGCTCGATTTGTCACTTAAATACGAGATCCAAAGAAGCAAATATTGAGTTTTGGGATCAGCTCAACATCTAAACATGCACTTTACCTGTTGAGGACTCCATAGCCACTTATATACATTATTCTTAACCTTTCGATCTGCAGATAGAAAGTAATCTTTATGTAGTTTAAATAGAAAAACATTATAATTCCCTCCACTCCTAGAATGCTGTTCTTCCTCGTTCAAAGCCATTTCCTTTAGAGCCAATCTCAAACCTGTTTTATTCTAATTATTAAGGTATTTCAGGGTTATCTATAATTATCCGAAACTTGACTGATTCTCCAAACTCCAAGATTCAAAGAGCAAATTGTGAGTTTTGAGATAAGCTCTTAAACTGACATTGAGCCCAATTTCCAGCGTTTCTTTTCCAGCGTTTCTTTTCCAGTGATTCTTTTCCAGCGTTTCTTTTTCCAGTGATTCTTTTTTAGCCAGATCGACTAAAAATTGATAGGGTAAGAATAACTTTTAAGTAACTTTTATTTACATTATTTTTACTAAATACTAAAAGTAATAAATGATGAATGAATGATTATGGATCAGATTGACAGGGAGTTTATTAATTATTATCAAAGGGTTGGCAAAGCCTACGGAATGGACAGTCTCACTGCAACTATAGTTGCCAGGCTTTTTATCGAACCAGGAGAGGTTTCAATGAAAGAGCTTGCTGAGGAGACCGGCTATTCCCTGGCTTCGGTAAGCAACAAGATCCGTCAGCTTGAGCCTTCGGGTTTTATTGTAAGAGGGACAAAGCCCGGCACAAGGAAAGTCTATGTAAGGGCAAACAAGGACATCTTAAGGGTTGCTATCGGACAGCTGATAAGAGCACAGGCAGGTGAAATTCAACCTGCAACTATTGAAATCCCTCGTATGATCGAGCATTATCAGAATGAAGACCTCAGCGAGGCACAGAAGGAAAAAATAGAAATCCTTAAACGATACCACAGAGATATGCTCAAGCTTGACAACATACTTGAAGAAGTAATCGAAAAACTTGAAAATCTGAATCGGGAAAAATAATTATTTTGCAGATTTGATATTATAAAATGATATGTATAACAAACGTTTAAAGCTTAAAACAAGGAAATGTTGATATTGTACAGCACTCAGTAGAATAATATATTTAAAGTGTGAACAGTGAAGAAGTGGACATGAAGACCAAAATACTCGATCATGAAGTATCTCCTCCCGGAAGTTCGAACCCGGAAGCAGGTAGAAGTAGGGAAACTGAAGAAAAGATATCTCCGGAAGAAAGCCTTTTTGCCTCGGATGAAACTTCAGATGAAGAGCAATTTAAGTGTGAATTGCCCCGTTCCAGTCGCCCGGCAAAAGATACCAAAGGAGAAAATCTGCTTAAAAGAGCCCCGGTAATAGAAATCATCAATGTTAAAAAGAGTTATACCCTGGGAGATATGGAAGTTCCTATTCTTCGCGACATCAATCTGACAGTACGGGAAGGAGAATTTCTTGCTATAATGGGCCCTTCAGGATCAGGAAAAAGTACACTTATGAACCTTATAGGTTTTCTTGACAGACCTACAGAAGGGAAGATCATAATTAAAGGCCTTGATATCAATACACTATCTGATAGGGAGGTTGCAAAGCTCCGGGGGCTTGAGATAGGCTTTGTATTCCAGACATTCAACCTAATTCCAAGGCTTACAGCTCTTGAAAATGTTGAACTGCCCACCTACGCTAACACAAGAGAAGGTGTGGATACGCGCAAAAGGGCAAAAGACCTTTTAAAAATGGTAGGGCTTGAAGACCGTATGCACCACAAACCAGGTGAACTTTCGGGAGGGCAATCGCAAAGGGTAGCTATTGCCAGAGCTCTTATCAATGATCCTGCAATCCTCCTTGCGGATGAGCCTACAGGAAACCTGGACTCTAAAACAGGCTGCGAAATCCTCAGCATGTTTACCAAACTGAATGAAGATGGCAGGACTATCGTGATGATTACGCATGATCCAGATATTGCGAAGTATGCTGACAGGGTAGTGCTCGTAAAAGACGGAATAGTCCAGAGAAATTCGGAATAAGCTAGAATAATTCGGAAGATTCAATGTACTCAGAATAATATAATACTCAGAATAATCCAATACTCAGAATAATCCAATACTCAGAATAATCCAATACTCAGAATAATCCAATACTCAGAATAACCAAGGAAATCAGAACAATCCAGAGTAACCCAGCCTACACCTAATAATTAAGTTTCCAAATTTAGTCAATCAGGATGAGTTAAAATGACAGGACTGAAAAACCCAATTACTTTTGTTGTTATATTTCTACTTTTAGTTTCATTTATTTTTGCAGCACCTGCTTCTGCTGCGACTGCAAGTGCAAACCTGAAAGTTACAATAGTTGAAACAAACCCTTACCCTGCTAAAATAGGGGAGTATCTTGACCTGACAGTTCAGGTAGAAAACGTAGGTAGAGACAGGGCAGAAAATGTTGATATTGAAATAGTCCCTGAATATCCCTTTTCCCTTGATTCCCAGGCAAACGCAGTACAGAATATAGGGGCTCTTGCTCCCAACAAATTTGCATCCAAAGAGTTTCACCTTTTCGTGGACAAGAATGCTCAGAAGGGAATCCGGTCAATTGACATCCGTACAAGGATCGATAAAACCAGCCCCTGGAGTGAGAAAACTTTTGATATAAGGATAGGGACTGAAACCTTTGACAGCAAAGGTACTCTGGAACTCAAAGAGGTGATCTCTTACCCTGAAGCTTTCATGCCTGGAGATAGGGGTACTGTTACAGTGACCCTCAGCAATACCGCAACAACTCCTACTGTCACCATTGATGGAAAAGACTATGATACCAATGCGAGAATCCAGGCCGCAGTTTTGAGACCGATGTCTGAGGGAATAGTTGTTCTCGATGCCCCCTACGGAGAAATGGGGCTTCTTGGTCCCGGGGATAGCATCAAACTGACATTTAACGTTATGGTTTCTGAAGATGCAAGTGAGGGAACTCACAACCTTGAACTTGCAATTGAGGGCAACTCTTTTGACTACAACAGCCGGAAGAACATTCCACTTGAAGTTGACTCTTCGAATGTAAAGGTGATCCCTTCAAAGGCCCTCAGACTGGTAAATGGCGAAGCTACTCTCGAGTTTGATGTGGCAAATACCCATCCTAATGAGTTTAACTCCGTAAGCATCAGACCTGAAGCTGAAGGAGTGAAATTTTACCCTGCCGAATATTTCATCGGCCCCATGGATGCTGATGAGCTTTTCACAATAGAGTTTGATGCTGTAGCAGATCCATCTTCGGAAAACATAGGGGGAACCTCTGAACCGATAAATCTTAGCCTTTCTGCAAGTTACGGCAATGGCATAAACAAACACGAAAATCTGGTAAGCAATCTCCAGATTCAGCAGGTTGAGGAAAATCAGGGAGCCAGTTCAGGTATGATTGTAGCCGGTATCCTGCTTGTCGCCGTTATCGCAGCCGGTGTACTGATTTACAGAAAAAAGCAGCAGAAAAACAAATGAATGCTCTGGAGATCCCTGAATAATCCTTAAATCGGATATGTTAGGAATAATCCTTAAATCGGATATGTTAGAGGCGATAAGAAGATAGAAGTTCAAATCTATCTTTTTTGATCCATCGGAAGTATAGGCAGTGCCAGATTGTTCACTGCCTTTACAACCCTGGCCCATAAAGGAGATTATTGCGGAAACGCCCAGTGTATCCCCTGTCTCTTATACACATCTCCGAGCCCACGAGACGGACTCCTATCTCGTATGCCGTCTTCTG
>NZ_JJQY01000114.1:0-57910 GCF_000979295.1 Methanosarcina sp. 1.H.T.1A.1
GGATTATTTCATTACATCAAGTGCAACTTTTGCAGCTTCTGCAGCGTTTTCTGCGGTTGCATCCGCACCGATTTCCTCGATCCATTTCTTGGATACTGGTGCTCCTCCGAACATGCACTTTACGCTGTCCCTGAGGTTTTCTTCCTTGAGTCTGTCCATGAGGTCTTTCTGGCCGAGCATCGAGGTGGTCATAAGGGCTGAGCCTACAAGGATAACCTTTTTGCCCTTGTGCTTTGCAGCCTCTTCCACAACGGTTTCATTAAGGACATCGGTTCCGAGGTCAAGGATCTCAAACCCGTTTGCTCCGAGCATGGTGGTGACAAGGCGGTGTCCGATGTCGTGGATATCTCCTTCTGCAACAAAGGTGATAGCAAGTCCTGTTTCTTCTCCTTCTTTCCTGGTCTTTTCGAGTTCAGGAGTAAGAACTTCCATTGCATTATTCATTGCTTTTGCAGACATCATAATCTGGGGCAGGAAAATCTCGGCGGCTTCAAACTTTTCTCCGATGATCTTCATTCCAACGGAAAGGCCCTTTGTAATAATATCAATGGCTGGGATTCCTGCAGCCAGGGCATCCTTAGATAACTGTGCAGTGCCTGCGATGTTCTGATTTACGATCGCATCGCGTAACTTATCAAAAATCTCTTGGTTTGCCATTTTTGTTTAAACCTCCATTGAACTCGCTGTTCTGTGCGGTATCGTTGGGGGGTACAATGCCTCGTAGACAACTGATCTTATCGCAAAGCTTTATATACTTAAACACGTGTTTATGCTAAGTCATGAGCCCAAGCTACGCTAACCAAAATAGGCGTTTGCATGGGGTTCTCATTGATATTGCAAATCCCTTACGCCTTATATTTGAGCCATCAGGCGTGAGGTGATTCCTTTGCGGTATTTTCCTTATTGTCTAAAATCAAAATTATTCACTGTCATTTGCCATTTCTTGCCTGAATAAAGTCCAGACTCTTCGTGAATAATTTCTTTTCTCCTGACATTGTTACCGGGGAATTTATTTGCTGGAGACTGCAAATTTGCTTATTTCCCAGTCGAATTAGCAACTCATATCCCAAATTTCCCAACAGTATACCTGCTGGAACTGCATGGAATTGTCCTGAGAATTCAGGTACAATTTCCTAGAATAAAAGATGGAAATTATAGTATATAAATAAACACTATATTTCTTTATTATATATCATGATAGAAAATTTTAAGTGAGGATTTTTCAGATTGTAGCGCCCAAAATTTGTACTTTTCGTCCCTTTTCTTTCCTGAAATGCTTACAACGGGACTAAAAATAGAAAATTATATATAGTACGTATTTGTTAACCTCCAGATTCGCTTCAATAATGGGGTCTCTGGCTTTCAAATACATTTAAGTGACATATTGTTTCAAAAGAAAACCTTAAATACTAACTCTGGCCCAGCACATGTGAACTGGAGCAGAATTGGAGCAATCTTCCTGAGAATTCGAGGGCTGAATACGCAAAATGCAACCTTTTTTCAGGTCGAATACAGGTAAATTGTAATAAAGTGAAGCTAAAAAAGTGAAGCCGGCTTTGGAGCCGGCATTTCTATTTCTTATTGTTATTTTTAGTCCGGTACTCAAGTTCAGTACTTAAGTCCCGTACTTATACTCAGTACTTGTGGTTTTTGGCACACTCAACCATTTTCTGGAGGTTGGCAGTAGGGGTCATGCTTACAATCCCGCATCCTGGGGAGAGTAGTCCGACTCCTGCATCGAGTACCTTCTTTGATGCTGCTGCGATGTCCTCAAGGGTTCCGTTCCAGAGTACGGCTACCGGGTCGAGGTTTCCGACGATGAGTGCGTTTTCCACATTACCTTTTGCGGTTGCGATGTCAACCCTCTGGTCAACACTGATACCTTCCACACCGGTCTTTTCCATGATTGAAAGACCATTGGTGGTGTTTCCGCAGATGTGGAGGACTGTAGCTATGTCGAGTTCCTTCATTGCATCAACGATCTTCTTCTGGTAGGGTAGGGCATACTTTTCGTAGAATTCCCCGCCGATGAGTTCGTAGCTTGCTGTGGGGTCGATGATGGCCAGGGTGTCCATTCCATTTTCAGCCATAGCTTTTGCGTATGCTATGTTGAAGTCCGAGCAGAAATCAAGGAGTGCGGGAACAACTTCTTCTCCGGTGAAAAGGTTTCCGAACCAGGCGTCTCCATTGAGGTGCTGGGCAAGGGAGAAGGGGCCGATCATAGAGCCGATAATCGGAAGTTCTTTTCCGTATTTTTCGGAAAGGATCTTGACGGCTTCGAGTACCTGTCCAATTCTGCCTTCATTCAGGTTGTAGTCCCTGAGCTTGTCCATGTCTTCCAGGTTCTTGACAACGTGTTTGATCACAGACGGCTGCTGCTTCAGGTCGCCAGCCTTTATTCCGCAGCCAAAAAGTTCTGCTTCGGCTGTGATGTCGAAGGGGACTCTCACGGCTTCAAAACCAACTACTGTGTGTCCTGCTTCTGCAAGTGTTGCCATTTTTGTTGCATCTGCATGGGCTTCGGGCCAGAAGGCTCCGCAGGCTTCCATCTGTTCGACAGTTGCGGTCTGGGTGAAACAAACTGCGGGCATTCTGTCCACTGGCTGTTTCCTTAATGCACGGTATAATCTTTCTTTTGGTGTGTATTCTGTCATCTATAATCCCTCTCTAAGTTATATAGACAGCGCTAATTATCAAAAAGCCTACTATATATAAATATGTATTATTATCTCTTAATTAAATATTATATTATAAAAAGTTATCAATTAAAACGTCATTACTAGATGGAAATTCCCTCAAAACAACTAAATTTGTTTTATTTCTCTGTCCTTGGGGAAACTTTAATGTATAATAGAGGCTCGTGGATTTAATTAAGGTTAACTTCTCTAAAGTAGAGCCAGGTTTAAAATTCCTTCACCAATCTCAAACTAAAAGGTGAACCAAGTAAAGCACGGAAAGGCTGTACCAGTATCTTTTTGATTAGTCCACTTGAGCGAAAGCGAAAAGGACCGCGTACTGTTGCACTTGCAGTGCAACTCCCAGAAAATCTCCGATTTCCTGAAATCCCGAGGCGCAATTCAGGTGAGGCGCAATTCGGGATAGCAATAGCTTATATATTGAATAAGTTATAAAAATATTGTATTCTCTTCCCTTTATCGAATTAAAATAAGCTAATCTTTATATCCCATTCTTTAACGGGGCATTCCATGGTGCCGGATGCCTCAAGATGATGCATAATTCAGGAGGATCTACAAAATGTACGGAATAGCACTTGACCTGGGTACCAGCGGTTTTAGAGCCCAGCTTATTGATCTTGAAACGAATGAAACCTTAAAAACAGTCATAACCATGGGTCATCCTCTCCCCGGAGGAAATGTCATGGATCACCTGGATTTTGCAATCACAACAGGTGAGGATGTGGCTCATGGAGTAATTATCGAAACCATCAGGAGAATGTTCCTGAAATTCGATGCAGACCTTTCGAAAGTAGAAAGACTTGCAGTTTGCGGCAACCCTATCCAGCTTTCCCTTTTCCAGAACATAGAAATCAGGGACCTGGCATACGCAGGGGAAAACAAGCAGAAAAGGCTCGGAGTCCAGGATGTAAAGAGAGATGCCCGCGTGTTTCCCGCCTCCGAGCTTTTCGGGGATACGGACCTGCCTAACTGTGAAGTCATCGTGCCCCCCGCAATCAGGCATGAGATCGGAGCCGACGCCCTTGCCATGATGCTGGAAACTGATTTCCTTATCCAGACCGAACCTGCATTGGTTACCGATTACGGGACAAACGCCGAAATGGCCCTGAAGGTCGGGGACAGGATTATCACGGCAAGCGCTGCCGCAGGCCCTGCCATTGAAGGGCAGGGTATAAGTTCCGGAATGCTTGCAAGCCCTGGGGCAATATGTGACGTGAAACCCGAGGGTGAGTACTGGAAAATTATAGTCCTTGATAAGGAGATGGAAAAGCAGGATGCTTACCTTATCAGTCCGGTCACTGGTGAGATTAAGGAGTCCTATGGGGTTGAGGCCGTGGGCATCACAGGTACCGGCGTCATCTCGGCTTTTTCCCTGGCCATGAGAAGCGGGCTGATTACAAAATCTCCGAAACTACCCAACGGGAAGCTGATTCTTGGCCCTGGAATTGAAATCACTGAAAAGGACGTGGAAGAAGCCGGAAAAGCCATAGGGGCGATCCGTGCAGCTCACATGACCCTTATCGTAGAGTCCGGAATAAAGTATGAAGACCTTGAGTATGCATACATGTCAGGGGCTTCCGGAGCTTATGTAGACGCTGAAGCTGCCCGCAGGCTCGGAGCCGCACCGGGTTATGCCAAAAAAATCGTGCAGTTCGGAAACACCTCACTTGCCCTTGCAAGGGAACTTGTACTGAACAGGTCCAGGCTGGATGATGTTATCGAGATTGCAAAAAAGATCACTGCCGACCACCTCATGATGGCAACCAGCGAGACCTTCAATAACTTCTATCTCTGCGAACTCTCCTACTGGACCCAGGGTATGCCCCTCGAAATGTACGACCAGATGCTTGAACTCTACGGTCTGCCCAAACTCCCGAAAACCCTGGAACACGCTGACATCGAAAAGCGGGTTAGTAAGGATATAGAGCAGGTAGGAGTCGGCGGGCTTGCCATCCTCAAAGAAATAGGCATAATCCTCGAAGTCCCTGTAGAGAAGTGCATCTACTGCAAGAAATGCGTAAAAGAATGCCCTGAAGACGCCCTCGAAATCGTCGAAACCGACGGCAAAAGAATCGCAAAATACGACAGCCAGAAATGCCTTGGCACAAGTTGCCGCCGCTGTGTCAGCGTCTGCCCTGAAGACGCCATCGACATTACCAAACTCCGCATCACCGGAGCAAAATAAGATTCGTGGGATTTATTTCTCACTTTTTTCCTTTACTTTTAGTCCTCTTGAGCGTAGCGAAAAGGACCGCGGGCTCCCGACTCGCAATTCGGGAGCAAAATAAGATTCGTGGGATTTATTTTCCCACTTTTTTCCTTTAACTTTTTTACAGGATAGAATACAGCATGGATGCCGTTCCTATCCCGAGAGGTTCCATTACAAGTTCCACATCATATTTCTGTTGAAGTTCCGCCGAAATTGCACAGGGAATTCCCGGGGTAGAAATTATGCATTTCTCCGAAAGCACGGCTTCGGGAATTGTATCCGCACAGGGGGTAGCTTCGAAAATAATGGAGAACTTTCTTGGAGTTTCGGGATCGAAGGAAGTAATCCCAAGTTTGGAGATAGCTTTATTAAGAAGGTTTTTGTCAGCGTCGTATCCGTAAACATTGAACCCTTTATGCACAAGGTGTGCAGCTCCCGGAAAACCGACTTTTCCCAGGCCCACAACCAGCACGTCTCTTGAATCAGCTTTCGTGTAAAGGGACGCAATCTCCGCATAAATCATGCCTGTGCAGGGCTGATTGTTTGCGATTTTTCCGTTTGTAAGGTTATGGGCAAGAAAGGTGTGGTCATCTGCCATCAGGATAATCTCTGCGCCGTTTTGCACCGCCTCATAGTAGCCGCTTACGTCGGGCATTTCCGTGACAAAACTATCAAATCCGAAATACTCCACAATTGCATGCAGAGATGCCGAGAAATTTCCTATGATCCCATTTCCGGAGGTCACGGGCACAATACCTACGGTTTCAAAACCCGAGGTTGTGCCGTAGAGGGCTTTACAAACTCCTTTTATGTCAAGCCCTGTAACTCTCCGGACAGCAGAATCAGCTTCCTGGAGCTGTCTTTTGATGTTATCCAGGTCTTCTGGGGTTAAAAGTGCCATTTTTATATCTCCCTTTTCTGTTTTTGAAAAACTCTTCTCTTTTTACACAGCCGCTCCGAAGCGGTCTCTCAGTATCAAAAGCCCTGTTCTCTTTTTTGTTTCGGCTTCTTCCTTATCCTTGCCCCAGAAGACCAGGGTGAATACAGGGTTCTCTCCTTTGCACAGGAAAATCTCAATGCCAGGCTCTTCATAATATTTTCCGTAATCACTGCCCATGGAAAGTACCTGTTCTCCCACAGGGACAAAGGCTCCATTTTCTGCAAGCATGAGATGTTCGTAAATGCAGTATCTGTCTTCAGGAAGGGTTTTGATCTCTTCAACGCCCTCTACAAAGGCGTGGAACAGGAGTTCTATGAGGTTAACCCCTGAAGAATAATAAACCGCAGTTGGGGTCTGGCTCGGGAATCGGGCATCTATTTCGATTACTTTCAGCCCCCGGGGGCCGGAGATTGCTTCCACATCCATAATCCCTTTTAAGGACAGGTTTGCTGCAAGGGAATAGGATATCTCCCTGAAGGAAGGGTCAGCAGGAAGAGGGGTTACCATATGACAGTCATAGGTCCCGTCAATATGGATCAGGGTTTCCTTTACAACGGCAAAATGGTTTCCGTCTCCTATAACTTCAAGGGACACCACTTCCCCTTCCACATACTCTTCGATCAGCATGCCTGGCTCAAGCTCTCCAAGCTCCTCTTTATCATAGATGATCCTGGCTCCCACACTGCTGCTTTCACAGGGAGGTTTTACAAAATAAGGCGGCTCCGATGGTTTGTCCTGGGGGGTCGGGACTCCTATGGACGCAAAGTAGTCTTTTGATTTTTTCTTATCCCTGCTGATCCAGTAAGCCTCAAAATCAAAGAGTACCGGGCAGGAGAATTTCTCTTTTATGGAACTCAGGAACTCTATACATTCAAGGTTTTCATTTACCGGTAATATGGCGTCAACACTTTTTGAGATCTCGAAGAGTTTTTCCGGTTCATTTATTACGTTAAAACAGTGGAACTCATCAGCGTAATTCCTTATAAGGGCCTGTGGGTTTTTATCTATCACAACTACTTTCATTCCGGCTTTCTTAGAGAGGTACGCAGCTTCAAAGCCCTGGAGCTTTCCCCCTACAAGACAGATCGTTTTCATTCTAGTACCCCAGGACTTTCTCGAAATCAGCCTGAAGGGCAGGTTCCATCCCCATAGTTGCAAGCCGTTTGATTACGCTTTTTATGTCTCTGTCCCGTTCTTCAAGGTCGCGGTCATAGTTGGCAACACCTTCTAACCTTGAATCTGAGGGAAGGATGGAGGTAACAATGTTTGCCCCCGCGTTTAAGCGGTGAACCATGCCATCGATACCTTCCAGGTCAAGGGAAGCCGGTATCAAGCATTTCGGGAACAAAAGCCTCAGAATTGCAATTATTTTTAGTTCCGAAAGGTTTGAGTTCTCTTTGAAATCTTCAAGCGGAGTCCCTTCCTGGGGCAGGAATGTCATAACTCTGACCATATCGGGATCGTTTGCTTTCATTCCCCTTAGGGACTTTATTGTCGACTCAACATCGTTTCCAACACCCGTGAGAATCCCGTCTTCTACACAGTACCCCTGTTCTTTTGCAAAGCGGCGGGCGTTAAACCGTCCTTCGAATGATTGCCCTACCCGGAGTTTTTCGTAGAGTTCGCGGTCATAGGTTTCCTGGTAAAGGGCAAAGAAGTTTGCTCCTTCTTCCCTGGCTTTGAGAAGGGTTAAGTTGTCCATTACTCCTGGAGAAATCATTATTGGTAGACCAAGTTCCTCTTTAACTATCCTGACAAGTTCCACGAAGCGATCTGGCTCATCATAGTAATACGGGTCTTCTCCCATGGTAAGGTCAATCATGTGGAAACCTGCACCTTTTAAGGTTTTGCAGGTCTCTTTGATTTCCTCTCTGGTCAGGCGATAACGGTTGATTTCGTTTTTACAGTTATAGTAACAAAAAGCGCACTGGTTCTTACAGTAAGTGGAGAAATAGATAAAGCAGTTAAGAAACACCCTGTTGCCGAAATAATAGTTTCTGACCTTTCGAGCCACATAGTACAGCTTTTCCAGCTCTTCTTCGGATTCAAGAGAGAGAAGAGCCCTCAGGTCATCGTCAGATAAGTGAAAGCCTTCAATGATTTTCTCCCCGAAACTGTCAAGTTCGTTGGTTGCCATTTTTTGGATCAATATTTCACCCTCTCATAGATTTACGGATATTCTTTCAGATCTTTTTCATTTCAGGTCCTTTCGGGCCAGTTTGCCATTTTAAGATCTTTTTCCCGTTTTGAGTCTCTATTTGCCGCTCTGATATCTTCCCCGACGTTCTCCGGGTCTTTATTTGTGATTTTTATGGGATTCCCGGTCACAGGTTGGTGGAAATCCCGTTGTAGTATGATTCGGACCTTGAAGCTCTTTTAATGTTCTTGAAATCGTGCATAACCTTCAGCAGGCGTTCAAGTCCGAAACCTGCACCTATCCAGGGCTTGTTAATTCCCCAGTCCCGGTCCATGGGTACGGGTCCGACAACTGCTGAGGAAAGTTCCATGTCACCGTGCATGACATCAAGGGTGTCGCCATAGACCATACAGGAGTCCCCTATAATCTCGAAGTCGATCCCCAGGTAGTCCAGGAAATCTTTAATAATGGCTTCAAGGTTTTCGCGGGTACAGCCCGACCCCATCTGGCAGAAGTTCAGCATGGTAAACTCTTCCAGGTGTTCTTTGCCGTCAGACTCTTTCCTGTAACAGGGGCCGATCTCAAAGATTTTTATAGGATCAGGCAGGGTTCTATCAAGCTTGCGCAGGTAGTTGTAGAGAGTCGGAGCAAGCATTGGCCTTAAGCAGAAGTTCTTATCAACCCTGAAGACCTGCTTTGAAAGTTCAGTGTCATTGTTAATGCCCATCCTTTCAATATACTCTGAAGGTATCAGAATCGGGGATTTGATCTCCAGAAAACCCCTGTCCACGAAGAATTTCGTAATCTCGCGTTCGAGTTTTCCCAGGTAATGTTCCCTTTCTTCGGCATAGATCTGCTGCAGGTCTTTTCTTCTCCGGGACAGCAGTTCGGACTCAAGTTTCCTGAAAGGTGTTTCAGAGTCCAGGGAAATCTCATCCTTCGGGCTTAACAGACCTTCAAGCCTGTTAATCTGGCTCTTTGTATACGCAGGAGCACTCGCCGGAACAGGAGCATCCGAAGATGTAGTTGAGTTTGCCATTCCCTGTGCTGATGTAGATGCAGATATTGCCGAAGCGGAGATTGTTGTTGATGCGGAAGCCGGTACTGGTTCAGAAGCCGGTATTGGTGCAGAAACTGGTGTAGCCGGTGCAGAAACTGGTGTTGGTTCAGAAGCCGGTATTGGTGCAGAAACTGGTGTAGCCGGTGCAGAACCTGGTGTTGGTGCAGAAACTGGTGTTGGTTCAGAAGCCGGTATTGGTGCAGAAACTGGTGTTGGTTCAGAAGCCGGTATTGGTGCAGAAACTGGTGTAGCGGGTGCAGGTTGATACTCAGAAGGCAGAGCCTGTGCCGTTGCCGTGTTTTCAAGCGGTTTTGGGGCTCTTGCAACTGATTTTGGCATTACTTTTCTTACTTTAGGAGCAGAAACTACCGTGACTTTTACGTTGCTTTTGTCTTCGTTTGTTCTTGTGAGGAACTTGCTTATGTCCTCATCCGAAACCCTGCAGTTTTTGCAGGTCTTCCTGTACTTATGGTGTCTTAGGGCCCGTGCTGTCCTGCAGCTCCGGGAATTGTTCACAACAAGCCGTTCTCCACATTCCATTTCGATGTAGATTTTCCTTTTTGAGACCTCATGATGCCTGATTTTGTGAATCCTTCCGGTTCTGGACATCCAGAGCCCTGTAGCAGATATCAGAGTGTTTAGTGGTTTTTTATCCATAGTGTTACCCCTCGGTGAACTAAAACCCGGATAATTTCCAAGAACAGTATTCAGAATCCCGGCTTACAAAATATAAGCGTGGAGCCAGCAATTGCTGACAGCTACCCGGAAAAGAGATCGATAATCCCAGGCAATAGAATAGTTTATAGACTCTGGAAAGCGTTTCCTGATTCTATAAAAAATTTCAGTGGAATGTTATGCAAGTGCCATTCCGGGATTCAGAAACGTGGCGGAAACCCCGGGAATCTAACCCGGCTGAACGGATTTAGAGTCCATTCGATCTACATGATCAGGTTTCCTCCTTGACAAAATAGAATACAAATTTGATATGTTGTTTTTTTCTCTATAGCAATCTTAATTGATATGATAAAATAATATTATTTAATATATATGTTTATTGGTGATAACCTGCCAAGATCCGAGCTCTAATTTATAGTTTTTGGAAAACAGCTTCCAGTAAGCAGGTCCTATAAAAGACTGAAAAGAGAAGAAGTCCGATATAATAATCAGGATGAAAGAGACTGATAAAACCTCAGAATAAAAAGGAAAATGAACAAAGAAATAAATCAAGTTTTCCTGTTCAGGACCGTTCGTATAGTCCTAGTGTGCTCAGAGCTAGGGCAGTTGCGTTTATGTCGTCTTCTTTGTTTCCCCAGGCTCCGCTTTCACGGGCTTTTCCAAGGAGCCATTCAATAGAATCTCCAACTTCTTTTTTGAAACCTGCAAGGAGGAGAGCCTGGATTGCCAGATTGCTTGTGGAAATATGCTCCCAGCCTCCGTCCTGTCCTTTTTTTGAAAGGACCCACTCAGCCCTTTCCCGGATAAAAACCTCAAAATCCCTGTTTCCTGTCAGGTTTTCCTGTTTTTTGAGGGCTGTGATTATAAGGGAAGTAGTACCAACCTGCTCCCAGGTAGGACCGTAGTTTTCATATAACCAGTTACATCCTTCCCTGTCAGAAATTTCCATCTCAGCAAGGGCCCCAAGACTATAGGCAGTATCATAGACGTCTTCGTTCCATGAGCCTCCTTTTTCCATGGAACGCAGCCACTTTTCCGGTGCCCTGAATATAATTCCTTCAGCAGAGAGGGCTGAACAGGCCCTTGCCGTATCTCTTATTGAGGAGTTCCAGCAGTCACCTTCTTTTTTACGGATTAGACGGGTAATATAGGGGTTCGGGAGTCCCCATAAAGCATGAGCCGATACTGTACTTGCAAGTTCCTTTACGGACTGAATTTGCTGGGCTGAGAGCCATTCGAAGCCCTTTTTCACGATTTCGAATTCCATGCTGCTTGACATTTCTGGGTGCTTTTCAGACTCCATATATTAAAACCTGACCGAAAACCTGATCGGGACCGTTTTAGCCTGCTTTCAGGTAATTGCCTCTCGGAGGTTGATACATATATATAAATCCATATGCAGCTTTTGAATAGAAAGTCTAATAGAAAGTCAATTTACGGAGGAGAAACTTACAAATGCCAGGTGGAGACGGTACCGGTCCTGCAGGTAAGGGTCCGGGGATAGGCAGAAGTAATGAAGGTAAAGAACGGTGCAGGGGCAGGAGTGCAAAAGCTTCGGGCGGTCCCGGAGGTATGTGTATCTGCCCACAGTGCGGGCTTGAAATTCCTCACACGCCGGGAGTACCCTGCACTGAAGTGGAATGTGGACGGTGTGGGAACCCTATGAACAGGAAATGATCTGGAAAAATGGGGATCCCTTTTGAATATTAGATCCCCAAAACTAAGTACAGGCAGCATTACAGGTATTATCTCTCAAAATTACAGGTATTATCTCTCAAACAGCCTGCCTCAAACAATATGGTTTCTTATCAAAGAAGAGCTGCGGAAATAACATCCCGTAGCCTCTCTAATTACATTAACCTGAAGTTCTTTTTTGAAAATCAAAATATTTCCGGGACTTTTGCCCAGATTTTTGCTCTCACTCAGATTTTTTGCTCTCAGATACTTTCTTCCTCATCTTTGGGAGGGTGTCTCTTTGCCAGCTCAGCATCAAGTGCCGACAAAGCATCTTTGTTTTCACCGGCATTTTTCAATTTATCAATAATCTCGTTGTCGTTTTCTTCCTCTTCGACCTGCTCTTTGACATACCACTGCAGGAAAGAAACTGTTGTTTCATCTTTTTCCGAACGGGCAAGGCCCACCAGGTCGTTGATTGAGTGGGTAACGAACTGTTCGTGCTGCAGGGTCTTCTGGAACATTTCCATCGGTGTTCCGAATTCCATAGGCGGCTCCTTGATTTCCTTTAACCTCACTCTTCCTTCTTGCCTGTTGATGTAATCAAAGAGTTTCATCCCATGGATGGTCTCTTCCCGGACCTGGACCTTGAACCAGTGGGCAAATCCGGGAAGTCCAATGGAGGAGCTGTATGCCGACATAGCAAGGTAAAGGTAAGACGAGTAAAGTTCCCTGTTAATCTGTTCATTCAGCGCTTCTTCCATCTTTTCGTTCAGCAATATTTTCCCCTCACTAATCCTATTCGGTGTTATGTTTTGCCTGTCATCCTTTTCAGAGGCAGGGTGCGCGCACGACCAGCACCTCGGCTTTTGCATGCCTTACGACTTTTTCCGTAACTCCTCCGAGCAGGAACCGGTCAATTCCGGCTTTTCCCTGTGTCCCCATCACAATCATATCAATGTCATTCTTTTCCGCAAAATCCAGAATTTCCTGAGCAGGGTTACCCTGCAGCAGGACCAAATTCACCGTAACGCCGTTTTCTCTTCCCATTTCTTCTATCTCAGCAACAGCTTCACTCCCTTCTTTTCCTATCTCCCAGTCATAACTTTCGGGCATAATAGGAGAACAGCAGGAAATGCCGGCTACATATACGGCATAGATCTCAGCTCCGGTATTCCTTGCAATTTCAAGCCCTGAGCAGGCTGCACTTTTTGCGTTTTCCGAGCCGTCGGTTGCAAGCAGAATTTTCCTGTAGGGTTTTCGTTTCATAAGCCTCCCCCTGTGTAGTTCCCTTATTGTGGACTCAGGTTTTTTCCTGTCCCTTCCCGTGTACTACAAGCACCGGGACTTTTGCGTTCCTGACGACTTTTTCGGAGACGCTCCCGAGCAGGAAGCGCTCAGCATCTGTTTTCCCGAGCGAGCCCACGATAATCATATCAACGCCCTGCTTTTCGGCAAAATTAAGGATTTTTTCAGCCGGATGCCCTTCCATGATTGCAAATTCCACATCAACGCCTGCTGCTTCTGCAGCCTCCTCCACTGCAGCGGTCATTTCGAGCCCGAAAGTCTTAAACTGTTCTTCCATTGCAGTTTTCAATTTAGGGTCCCATTTTCCGGCTGGATAGCAGGTATTATCAATAACATACAGGGCATACGCTTTTCCCTGGCTCAACCTTGTAATTTCCATCCCGGCACTTACTGCCTGCGCCCCGTTTTCCGAGCCGTCAGTTGCTATCAGGATTTTTTTGTAAAAATCGCTTTTCATCCCCTTTCCTCCCAATTTAACTCATTTCCTCAATGCTTTAACTTTGCTTTCTGGTCTATGGACATCAGACCGTCCTTTTTTCTTTCGATTTTCTTCTCTGTTTTCCTCTCTGGAATTCCTTTCTGGAATTTCTCTTCTCATGTATCCCGTCCCCGAACAACCAGGACCGGGCCTTTTGCGTTCCTGAAGACTTTTTCGGACACACTGCCTATCAGGAAACGTTCTATTCCGCTTTTTCCAAGAGAGCCAACGATGATCAGGTCTACTCCGTTCTTTTCTGCAAAATTGACAATTTCTTCTGCTGGATGCCCTTCGAGAAGGGTGGGTTCTACCTGCAAGCCTGCATTTTTTGCAGCTTTTTCCACGTAAGAAACGGCTTCTTCTCCAAGCTCCCTGAACCGGTCATACATTGCCTCTTCCCACTCCATATCTTCAGGAGCCGAAGAATAAATCGATCTGTCTATAACGCAGACAGCATAAATTTTTGCTCCGCTCAGGCGAGCGAGCTCAATTGCGGTATCTGCAGCTTTTCTGGCACTTTCAGAGCCATCGGTTGCAATCATAATTTTTCTATAAAGTATGCTCTCCATACTCCAGCTCCCTATATTTTATCCCCTATCTGAATATAAGTGCGTTCATATTAATAATTTTCATCCAATAATTCTCAGGGAAAGGGATAGCTGCCCATAAAGACAATAAGTATATACTTCTCAATACAATTAATGAAGAGGAGGATATACCTTGGGAAAACAGGGAATTAAACCAACCCAAATGCTAATTTTGATGTCCATTATCCTCCTTTTTGCCTCAGGAAGCGGCTGCATCCGGAGTTTTGAGGAGGAAAGCTATTACAACATCAAAGATATGGACATCTCAGCAGACCGTGCAGGGACTTCTTTTGTAGACCTCAATGTCACGACCTACGTAGAAAAATATCAGGGGGATACAGAGAAAAATGCCTCTCTTCTTCTGAAAGTTTACAGCAGGGAGAGCGGGCTGCTTGAAGTACAGGAGGAAGTAAAGCTCGGAAAGCTGAAAAAAGGAGAAACAAAAGCCGTAAGCCAGAGCCTGAGCCTGCCTAAGACCGGCGGATATAATATACGTTCAGTTCTCTTCGAAGAAGATACCCAGAAGGGCAGCGGAGAAATCAATGTCTACAACCTGGATTTTCTGCCTGCTGACGTGCAGGACATAGGGCTTGAAATTTCCGAAATGGATTTCAGGGTCAGGAAGGTGGAAGACCGAAAAGTCCTCATTGAAAGCGATATCTATCTGACAAACGAGGGCAAGAAAACCAGTCAGGATCTCCTTATGCTTGTCAAGGTCCGGGAAATGGACGCGGGGCTCCTTGCAGATAAGGTCTGGATCCGGACAGGGAAAATCAAACCCGAAACAACAGTTATCCGGAGTGTCAACCTGACCATGCCGGACCAGTACAACTACGTTGTCGAAGTGCTGATCTGGAACAATGATACTATTGTCAGGCGCGGAGAAGATTATATCCAGCTAAACCCGGAAGTTGAGGTTAAAGATAAGACTTCCACGAAAACAAAGGAGATTCAGACCAGCGAATTTGAAATTGTCGATGAAAATGAAATGGTCCCTGAAGAGGAATACGCCGAAGAAGAAGCAACTCCCGGATTCAGCCTGTTCCTGTCAGCAGTCCTGCTCTGTTCGGCAGTAGTTCTAAGGAGGCGGTTTGGATGAGTGAAACAGAAGAGATCAACTCAGAGACAAAAGATGCAAAGGGGTCTGACCTTGGGGAGAACTTCAAGAAAGGAGTTTTTTTGATTGCCATGCTGCTACTGCTTGTGGCAACCTTCAAGCTCTATTCCTCCATAACGCGGGTAATCGAGATCTGGTTCGAGTATCAGTATATCCCCATTTTCACGGCTGTGTATAATTTTATTGTCCTGCTCGTCAGCCTGTATATTATCAGGCTGTACATAGTAAAGCGCTGAAATTTACCTGAAAAGCTGAAATTTGCCTGAAAAGCTGAAAACAGCCCTGAATTATTAAAGGAGATCCCTTGAAGATCTCTGAAAAAAAGGTTTGAAGAGCCGAAACCGTTGATTTGAGGAGACCTTAAGTCTCAGGCCTCTTCAATAAGCTTTTTTACGGTTTCAAGCACAAGAACCGCATCCTGCCTTTTTAAATCAACTTCGCTGTTAATGCAAAAATCAAGAAGGCTCTTCCTTTTTTCTTCCTGTATCAGGCCTTTTTTTGTCCCTTCTTTTGTAAGCCCGAGGTAGCTTCGGTCAGGGTAGTAAGTATTGATTGCAAGTTCCAGAAGGCCATCGTGCTCTTTTTCACTTATAAGCCCGGTAGCGAGAGCGGCTTTAAGGGTTTCCCGGATATTTACCAGGGGGACGGAGATGGGTTCAAACGTATCGGGATTGGTGCTTACAGCTACCTCGTCATCGGACTCGATAACCCCGTCCCGGTACCACTCGTAAACCTTTCCAACTCCTGTCATGCCGTGTGTGTCCAGTTCAGAAGCCCTCAGGGCTCCCATACTGGCACCACCCACAACCTTTACTCCTGCATTGAGGGCAGATATGATTTCTCTGTGCCCTACTGCAGCCCGGTCAAAGAAAATCCCGTCTATAATTCCCATGACCTTATACCCCTGCTGGACAAATTTTTCAAGCTGGAACCTGCGTACAGGGGGCTGGTAGTTTGCCCTGAGGATTTTTTTCGCATCCTCATGGCTTATGCTGTTACCGGTAAAGATAACTGCTCTTTCTTTCATCTTCTTTTCCACGGCTTTTCGTTTTTGTTTCTGGAAAATTCTTTCTTCTTCCCGGCGGTAATTCTTTTTCCTCTACGGTCACGGTCGATAGTGAAAAGTTCAAAGCCCGGAATGATTACCCTGACTACAGGTACTGCAATTTCCTCTCTTGAGAGGTCAACGACAAGCACCTTTTCGACAAGGCCCTTTAGCTTTTCAAGTATTACGTCGATGTTTTCTGAGGGGCTCTTTCCGGAGAGGTCCTTCACTTCGGAAAGGGAAATTTTTTCTCCTTCTTCGAACCAGAACCAGTTCAGGCGCTTCATGCGGTCATAACCTACGCTCCTGATAAAGCCCTCCCTGTCCGTGTCTTCCCTTGCGCCCTGAATCTGGACAACCCTCGACTGTGCAGCTTCCGTTATTGCTCTTGCAACTGCGATCTCAGGTTTAAGGTGGGAGCCTGCTCCCATGACCAGAAGAGCCGGATCTTTCAGTTTTGCGTCATCAGTTGCTGCAATAACTGTCGGGATTCCGGTGTCAGTCGGGACAAGCCAGATCTTGAGTTCGACTCCGGCATCTTTGAATTTTTGGGCAAGCTCGTAAAGGTACCCGTCTTCTTCGGTCAGCACTATCTCCTTTCCGAGGTCACGGGAAAACTGAGCTGTGCTGATGGCATCTCTTTCTATAACTTCAAGAAGCCCGTGCAGGATAGCTTCCTCAAGGGTGTTTCCTGAAGCCAGCCCATTGGTATTGCTCAGGAAAAGTTTCTGGCACTGCCCGGGTGCATCGTAGGGATGGTAAACCGCATTGGCGCTTACGAATTCCTCTTCCCCGCTCATTAAATCATATGCTCCGACCCACTCTATAAGGGAGCTGGGGTTAAAAGGCTGGGCCAGAAGCAGGGAACTGGGGTCAAGCACGCTGCAGGTTTCCCTGGCATTTAAGTAAGATTCAACAAGAGCCGGGGCAGAAATCCCGCCTCCAATGTTTGCGTTTATACCGGGCCTTTCTGCCAGGCAGCGCTCAAAACTCTCCATTATTGCCGAAATCCGGGCCCTTTGCTCGGTTGAGCCCTTACCTGAGTAGATGCTTATCGCTCCCGGAGCGGCACTGGGGCGGATTGCCGAGAAGATCGGAATTCCGAGCCTGTCCAGGTTTGTAATATCTGCAATTCGGGTGACACCTATCTTTTTTATCTGATCT
Source organism: Methanosarcina sp. 1.H.T.1A.1 (assembly GCF_000979295.1). Classification (NCBI taxonomy): domain Archaea; kingdom Methanobacteriati; phylum Methanobacteriota; class Methanomicrobia; order Methanosarcinales; family Methanosarcinaceae; genus Methanosarcina; species Methanosarcina sp. 1.H.T.1A.1. Next base: position 17,091 of record NZ_JJQY01000114.1, read on the forward strand.
TTGGTGTTTTCAAGGGTCGTGGCTTCATCATACACACGCTGTGTGCCTTCGAGGTATGAGAGTGACCTGTCAATTTTTATCTCGGGCATAGTTAGAAACCTTCTCATCTCTTGTTATATATTTTGTGATTTTTTGGGAATTTACGGACTATTTACAGGGATTTTCAGCTTCCCCTGTGCAGGACTTTTTTGACAAATGAATATTAACAGAATATGAACAGAATACAAACAGAATACAAACAGAATAACGCTATATATTGAAGGGATCTATAAGTATGTAAGAGGGTTTATAAGGGGTTTTTGTCCGATGGATCTCAAAAAATTGTTTCTGGAAGAAAATGTAGGGGGTTTTGATCTGATTCTCCGAACCTTGCTCGGGGTACTTGGAATTACTGCTCTGGCACTGAATCTCGTAAAAAGTTCTCCTTTGAAATGGATCGTTGCCCTGATAGCTTTTACGGGACTTTTCACTTCGATAATCAGGCACTGCACTCCCTATGTTATTCTCGGGATCAATACTGCAAAGACAAAATAAAAAAAGAGTTGAGGAGGTTATCCTCATTAGCGGTGCATCGGAGAAATTAATTCTCTGATTTCTTTTTCAGCAGATGTTTCAGCTCAAAATTAAATTGTTAAACTCTGGCTGATTTCTCTTTGATTTTCCCTGATCTTTTTTTTCTTTGATACATTGTATATATTATGCATCAGTCCTTTGTTTTTTTAATCATTATAAATATATTGCGCAAGCCTATATTTTTTATACGAATACGGGAATAATTTCGGCCACGTTGCTTTATATATATGTTTAATAATATTCCGTACAATGTGAAATTAACTCAAAAGATGATGGAAAAATGAACGAGACAAAAAGCTGTGAAGTCAGGTGTACAAATTGTAGAAAATGGTTCCGCTCACAAATTGTTCAGTTTGAAGAGGCAGAAACATTTCTGCACGCTGTACTGTACAAAAATGCAGAACCATGCCCATACTGTGATACAATGGTTTCTCACGACAAAGAAATCATGAGATTCTTAGAAAAAGATAGTAGTGGTAAAGTCATTAAAGAAACCAGGTGCATATATAATTTTTAAGCTCTGTAGAAATCCTCCGAAATTACAAATCTCCATTAATTTTAACTGAATTGCCTGATATATTTTTACTTCTTTATTTTCAGCCTCTCGAAGCTGATTCATCCTTCGCGAGGTTGTATTCTTTTTATGCACGCATTTTCTTTTTTAATCCACTCAGAAAATGTAAGATGGTATAAAACGGAGATTGTGAAACCCTTAATGGAAACACAAATTGCAAAAGGTATAAAATAACTACAGAAAAAACTAAGCGAAATCACTGGATTATGGAATTGTGTCGAAAAAAAGCGATCTAGATTTTTATTATATATTTCAAATAGTTCGCACTCCATTTCTTTTTGTTGATCCAACATGCGCTGCCCCTTAAGATAAATGACTCGCACATTTTTAAATATTTTCACTACATCTTCAATTTCTGTGATCTCACCAGAACTTTCACCATGGTTTTTTTGTTTTCGGATCTCCAGAAGCAGCTTAATGTTTAACCTGCTGTTCTCCTGGATCAAGCTCTGAATATGAACAGCTTGTTTGTGCATATTCTCGTTTAGTTTTTCTATCTGCTCATCCTTAGTGTGCAGCAGGCCATAAAGTGAAAATAAGTCTCAGAAGTTTCTGGAAAAATAGGTCATGTATGACTCCTGATTTCGGTGTATCATATGCTGCATTTTTATATTTTTACCTGCCTTAATGAACTCTCTCGTCTTTCTTTTTCTTTTATAAGGTGATCAGATATATTTATCAGATTTGTGTATCTATATTATAATATGTCGACGTTGTTTGAAGACTTTGGGGCCATTAGTTATATTCCTGCGAATGTAGCTTTCTGGTCTACCGTCTTCCTCGGGGTCGTTTGCTTCATTATGCTCTATTTTTTGATATTCAATGTGCGTCGGGGTATTAAGAGTAAACAAAATCACTAAAGTTTTCTTTTATTACATTTTTATGTTTTCTTTTATTTCCATATACCTTTTTGAAATCAATTCTATTATTTTTCGACTCAGGATATTTGATTCTTTTATTTTCAAATATATTAGAGATTATAATATCTTAAATAATTTTAAAATTCGGGGGCATTGGGGATATGCAGGCTGAAGGGAATGGACTGGACACTGATAGTTCTAAAATTCAGGTAAATGAGCCTTCTCTTTCCAATAAAGAACATAACTCTGGAAGGGAAATGTCAGGAAATTCCCATGAATTTCACGACGAAAATGGGAATAAGCCTGCTGAAAATATGATTCATGAGGGCCATCCGGAAGATAAAACAGGGCATGCCGAAGAGAAAACCCAAACCCATGAGCAGCACGAAGAGATGAAACATGGGCAGCCTGAAGGAATGAAACCTCAACCTCAAGGTCATGAGCAGCACGAAGGAATGAAGCATGAGGGACATGAAATGTCCGGGGGAAAAGGTCATGAAGATCATCATGCTCATATGCTTGCAGATTTCAGAAAAAGGTTCATTGTCTCTTTTATACTGACCTTCCCGGTTTTGCTGCTCTCTCCCATGATTCAGGGTTTTTTTGGCTTTGAGCTTCGCGTCCCCGGTGCGGATATTCTTACCTTTTTGCTGTCATCGGTCGTTTATTTCTACGGCGGGTACCCCTTTCTCAAGGGGATAAAAGACGAGCTTGCAGAGAAATCTCCGGGAATGATGACCCTCATAGCCGTTGCTATCAGTGTGGCTTATTTTTACAGCTCTGCTGTGGTCTTCGGGCTTCCCGGCGGAGTCTTTTTCTGGGAACTGGTGACCCTTATCGATGTTATGCTGCTCGGGCACTGGCTGGAGATGCGTTCGGTAATGGGGGCTTCAAGAGCCCTTGAAGAGCTGGTTAAAATAATGCCGTCGGTTGCCCACCTGAAGAAAAACGGCGAAACTGTTGACGTGAGCGTTGACCAGTTAAAAATTGGAGATTGGGTGCTGGTCAAGCCAGGGGAAAAGATTCCTGTTGATGGAACCGTTACTGAGGGGATGAGCAGTGTCAACGAATCCATGCTCACCGGGGAGTCAAAACCTGTCACGAAAAAGCCGGGAAATGGGGTCATAGGCGGTTCGATTAACGGGGAGGCGGCTTTTGTTGTGGAGGTCAAAAAAACAGGAAAGGACACCTATCTCAACCAGGTTGTCGAACTTGTCAGAACAGCCCAGGAGAGCAAATCAAAAACTCAGGACCTGGCAAACAGGGCTGCTATGTACCTTACGATCATAGCCCTGACTGCGGGAGCTCTCACATTTATCCTCTGGAGCTTCTCCGGTCAGGAACTTGTTTTTGCTTTGGAGAGGGCAGTTACTGTAATGGTTATTACCTGCCCGCATGCCCTTGGGCTTGCAATTCCTCTGGTGGTTGCAGTTTCAACATCTATTGCCGCAAAATCCGGGCTTCTGATCAGGGACCGGCAGGCGTTTGAAAAAGCCCGCAGCCTTGAAGCTGTAATCTTTGATAAAACTGGTACCCTCACTGAAGGCCGGTTTGGAGTAACGGATTTAGTTTCTCTCTCAGGTGAAGATGACAAAAAGAATGACAAAATGGATGATAAAAAGATCCTCAGCCTCGCAGCTTCCCTTGAAGCAAGTTCGGAACACCCGATTGCAAGAGGAATCCTTGAGAGCGCCAGGGAAAAAGGAATCGAGCCTTCTCAGGTCGAAAAGTTCAGTTCCATTCCGGGAAAAGGAATAGAGGGCATAATTGATGGCAAGAAATTCCTGTTAGTAAGCCCGGGCTACCTTGAAGAAAAAGGAATCAGCCTGAATGACGGGAAAATTGAAGCTGAGAAAATTGAAGAAATTAAGGAGCAGGGAAAAACCGTTGTATTTTTGCTTGAAGGAGAGAAAGTGCTCGGAGCCCTTGCACTTGCCGATATTATCAGGAAAGAGTCAAGGGAAGCAATCTCAAAGCTCAAAGGAATGGGCATAAAATGCCTGATGCTTACCGGGGACAACCGCTATGTCGCTGCCTGGGTAGCGAGGGAACTGGAGCTTGACGACTACTTTGCGGAAGTCCTTCCTCACGAAAAGGCAGCAAAGGTCATGGAAGTCCAGAAGCAGTACGTTACCGGAATGGTCGGAGATGGGGTCAATGACGCCCCTGCCCTTGCCCAGGCGGATGTGGGAATAGCTATCGGGGCAGGCACGGATGTTGCAATCGAAACCGCCGATATCGTACTGGTTAAAAACGATCCCGGAGATGTGCTGTACATTATTGAGCTTTCCAGAAAAACTTACTCCAAGATGTACCAGAACCTGCTCTGGGCAACCGGGTATAATGTTTTTGCAATTCCGCTCGCAGCAGGAGTACTCTATGGATACGGTATCTTACTGAGCCCTGCCGTGGGTGCGGTTCTCATGAGCTTGAGTACCGTGATCGTAGCTATAAATGCAAGAGCTTTAAAGATGGGGTAATTTTATGTTTGGAATAATTCGTGGTTTGATGAAAATGCTGGCTCTGGCAGCACTGGTTTCTGCAGGAGTCAGATTCGTCTCAAAGCATGTAAGGGGAAAAAGAAGAAAATAATGAACAGTGAACAGGAAGCCTGATCATTTTGACTGGTCATTTTGACTGGTCATTTTGACTGGTCATTTTGACTGATCATTTTGACTGGTCATTTTGACTGATCATTTTGACTGGTCATTTTGACTGATTATTTTAACAGATAAACTCAGATCTGATTTAAAGGGGGTTAAAGCATCGCAGACGGGGAAAGCAAAAGCAATCCGTTCCTGATTATTCTGCTGGTTCTGGTAGTCGCAGGAATAGCTGTCCTTATTTTTATGTTTTGGGCCATGGGAGGTCTTTATCGTACCGGGGACGGTTTCTACGGCCGGTCTGATATTTATTCGGAAAACTGGACTTCATATCCTGGAAGAGGTATGTATCCAGGCGGCGGAATGTATCCCGGTAGTGGAATGTATCCGGGAAGGATTTCTACTTCCTATAACAGAAGTGATTTTGAGTCAAACGGGGAGTTAATCTATTATACCGGATTTAACGAAAGCGATGAGCTTATTGAAACCGAGTATGGCCCTCACTGGCTGTACGTTCACGGAGGGAGCTGCGTTGACTGCCATGGGACTGACGGTAGAGGAGGCTATCCGGTAATGATGGGTTTTGAGGTCCCTCCGGATATCAGGTATGAAAGCCTTGTTTCTGAAGAGCACGAAGAAGAGGAAGAACATCCTCCATACACGGAAGAGACCATCAAAAGGGCAATCAGGGAGGGAATTGATCCTTCAGGTGAGCCTCTTGACCTTACCATGCCCAGGTGGAAGATGACCGATAAAGATGTGGGCGATGTTGTTGAATACCTTAAAACACTTTGAGGGTAAATTCCCTCTCCTTTTTCTCCGGATATTTTGAGGTTCCATCCTTCAAATAAGGTCTTTAAAAGCCTTCAAATAGACTTTCAGGCCTTTAAACAACCTCTAGGAAACCACCTTAATTCTTTCTGGAATTACCTGCCGAGTTCTTTGACTCTTTTAGGTTGTCTGATAAGGTAATAAAGAAAAGCTCCTACAATATATGTAAAAACGATAACAATAACCCAGATAAGGCGCGTATTCCCTTTATCCGTTTCTTTTCGCAGGCAGTCAACAAGGGTCCAGGCCCAGAGGATGAAAGAAAGAAGAAACATAAATCCGAATATAATGAGAATAAGGGAATTACCGTACATTTTACTGTTTCCTGTTTTGGTTTTTTATTAGTCCGAAGTTTTTATTAATCTGGATTTTTTCAGCCCTTTTCTATTTTCAATATACAGTCCTATTTACTTAAACAGTTTGGTTTTTCGCTTTTTTTCATTCCATCGTTCTATGGTTTCAAATTATTTTCTCAGTACTTCAGCTCTTTTTCAAATTGCCTGAGCCTGAAATTGAGTAAAAATACGATATAGATTACCATACCTGCAAGCAAAAAGGCTCTTCCTGCAAGCAGTTCATATAACAGCCCGCCGAGGATCAGCCCGGTTATACTTGCAAGCCCCCCGAAACTGCTGGCAAACCCCTGTATAGTTCCCTGGTAGTTCTTCCCCGCAATTTTTGATAAAAGGGAGAGGAAAGAAGGCCACATAAGCCCGTCACCCAGTGCGAAAAACCCTGTTGCAAGATAGGTTAGAAAGAGGTTTCCGGGGATAAGCAGCAGAAAGTTCGTGCCGAGCATCAGGCTTCCGAATATTATAAGTGAGGCGTCCGAATATCTTTTTGAAAGCCTTGGGAGTATAGAACCCTGCACAATTATCAGAAGGGCGCTCAGGACCGTAAAGTAGACTCCCATTTCTGCGATACCCCAGTCAAGGGCTGCGATTGCATGCAGTGGAAAAGCGGTGTAGAAAATATTGAAGCCGAGAAAGATGAGAAAGTAAAGGCCGAGCATATAAGGGATATTCGGAAGCTTTAAAACTTCTCTGAAGGAAGGCTTCCCTGTTTCCCGCGTAGTCCTGCATTCCTTTATCTCGTAGCCAAAGACTTTTCGTATGTCCTCAGCCTCGGCAGGTCCCTCAAGAGAACACTCTTTGTTTTCAGGGATATAAAATACGATAAGTGCGGTCCCTATAAGTGAAATTACTACTGCGCCCAGGACAGGAGCCGCTTCTCCGTATGCTGTTACGCTCAAAAGCCCGGCAAGGGCAGGGCCCACTATGAACCCTAGGTTTGAGGAAATCGACATTTTTCCGAAATTTCGGTTCCTGTCTTTTTCTTCGGTAATGTCTGCCAGATAGGCATTGGCTACGGACACGTTTCCCCCTGTCAGCCCGTCTAAGGCCCGGGCAAAGAAGAGTACTGCAAGGGGCAGAGTGAAGGTAAAAGCTCCCAGGATTCCAGAATCAACCTTAAAGAGGGTTACAATCGGAAGGAAAAGAGCTGCAAGAAAGATAATCCAGGAAAGCAGGGTTCCCAGCTGGCTTAAAAGCAGGATCTTTTTACGCCCGTAAATGTCAGACCACCTGCCGAGAATAGGGGCGCCTATGAGCTGGAAAGCAGGGTACATGGAACTTGCAAGCCCGTAAATGAAGGCATTGCCTCCAAGCCGGTTCACCAGAAATACAAGGAATGGGAGAACGATGCTAAATCCGAGTGTACCTATGAAATTGACAGTAAGGAGGGGGAGAAGATGAATATTCTCTCCTGTCGGAGGGTCGGGACTATTTTCCTGACTCCTGTTTTCCTGACCTGTTTCCATATTTTCCGGGCTGGTTTTCATATTTTCCGGCTTATTTCCGGAAGCCTTTTCCTTTGAATCTTCAGGAATCTTCCCCTCTCCCTTTTTCAAACGATATTTCAGGCTTATCAAATAACGGTTGCTTTTCAGATAACAGTTTACTCCCTGAGAACAATTTATTTTTTAATCCTGAGGATCTCAGCCCGGTCCCGCTTCCCGCACTTCGGGCATTTGAGATACTTTTTACGTTCATAACCCCGTTCCAGTTTTTCTGTTTTGAAGTTTTATGCCAAAAATAAGGCTCCATATTTACTTAACATTTCTATGAAATCCGATGGTAACAAAATTAAACGTATATGCTGCACTAAAGTAAATAGAGAAGCATTATGACAAAAGCTGCAGCTAAAACAGGCGTGAGTCCAACAGCACTGGTTGCTATTGAACAGTATTTTCCTGCGGAGCAACGCATCATCGAAGATGACCTTGCCTATCGAATACTTCCGTTAGGTCTGAGATCTCTTGTATGGCTGATGCGGTTTAATTTGTTCAGAACCTGGATGATCCGAGTTACCAGGAATGACACTCCCGGTCTCTGGGGTGGTATGCTGTGCAGAAAAAGGTACATAGACGAGAAGCTGATCGAGTCGGTCAATAAGGTTAATGCGGTCGTGAATCTGGGTGCTGGCTTTGACACCCGGGCATACCGGTTACCAGCTCTATCTAACATGCCAGTCTGGGAGGTCGATCAGCCTGAAAACATTAAGTCCAAGCAGACCCGGCTGTGTAAGTTATTCGGAGCAGTCCCGTCCCATGTAAGGCTTGTGCCGATCGATTTCGATCGAGAAGAGCTGGGCCCTGTTCTTGCGTCTTATGGCTACTCCGAGGACAGGCGGACATTTTTCATCTGGGAGGCTGTCACGCAGTATCTGACTGAAACCGGAATTAGAGCGACTTTTGATTTTCTGGCCAAAGCCGAGCATGGCAGCCTTCTGGTTTTCACATATATTCGCAAAGACTTTCTCGATGGCCGGGTCATGTACGGCTGGGAGAATATCTACAAAAAGTACGTAAGGGATAAGATCTGGCTTTTCGGGATGAACCCGGAAGAGTGGCCGGGTTTTCTTGAGGGGTATGGCTGGCAGGTAGTCGAGCATGTCGGTTACGAGGAGCTTGCCGGGCGGTATATCAGGCCGTCAGGTCGGGAACTTGCTTCTACACCGGTTGAAAGGATAATCTATGCGGAGAAAGTCTAATCGATTCCTATTGCGCGTATGTACAACTAACTTCTTCTCACTCCACGGAACGGTTTAGCCAACCTGTTTTGAGCAAATTGATGAGCAATCTCCGGTCGCGCCGGTAAAATTGAATCTCAAAATGTCAACCGTCTGATAACGTGAGATCATAAATGTGAAAAAAAGAAGTTGCCTGCGGGCTGGGACAGGCAGTTTTTACAGCCCATGAGTCACTTAAGTTTTTAAAGCTTGAAATTAGCTTTAAGTTTTCAGATCTTGCATACTTCGCTTTTCCTGAGCCAGTCAATATCGGACTGGTAGAGGAGCCTCAGGTCTTTAAGCCCAAGTTTCAGCATGGCGAGCCGGCTTACCCCGAGCCCCCAGGCAAGGACGGGTTCTTTGATCCCGAAAGGTTCTGTAACTTCTTTCCTGAAGACGCCTGCGCCTCCGAGTTCAACCCAGCCGAGGCCTTCCACGTAAACCTCAGGTTCCACACTCGGTTCGGTATAGGGGAAATAGCCGGGGCGGAAGCGGATTTCTTCGAACCCCATCCTGTGGTAGAATTCTGCCAGGAGCCCGAGCAGGTCTGCAAAAGACATGTCCTTGTCCATGACCACGCCTTCAAGCTGCTCGAATTCAGGGGTATGGGTCGGGTCAATTGTCTCCCTGCGGTAAGCCCTGTCAATACAGAAGGCTTTTACAGGCGGTTCGGGATGGTCTGCGAGGTACTTTATGGTTACTGAAGTGGTATGGGTCCTGAGCACATTGCGCCCGGCAAGTTCCCTGTCCCAGATTCCTCCCCAGCCGCAGGAGTCAATGTCCCCTCCGTTCTCGTGCATTGCTGCCACTTTCTCTGGATATTCAGCCGGAAGCTGGCAGGTACTGCCGAGGTGGAAGGTATCCTGCATATCCCTGGCCGGATGGTCCTGGGGCTGGAAGAGGGCGTCGAAGTTCCAGAAAGAACTCTGGATGATGCCGCCTTTGATCTCTGTAAAGCCCATTTCCAGGAAGATCTGGCGCATCTGTTCAATCAGGCGCCTGTAAGGGTGGATTTTTGCTCCGTAGAGGGGCTTTGGAGTGATGTCAAGCCTGTAAGGTCTGAACTTTTTCCCTTTCCAGGCTCCACTCTTCAGCAGTTCGGATGTGATCTGGGCAATTTCTTCTTCAAGGACAATACCCTGCGCTGCAAGGGCTCTTCCTGCACCTGTTATGGATACAGTCCTGAACTTCTCTTCTTGTTTTATGACGAGTTTGCGCTTGAGCAGGTCCTTTACAGTCCCTTCATCGGCTGCAAGCTCTTCGAGAGTCTTTATCTTGCCTGCGAAAGATGTAAGGGCTTCTTCATCTTTGCCAGCAGGAGCTTTTCCCGAAGGCACCATCATCCCGTTTTCAACCTTCGCCCACCCTTTTTTTACGAGCCAGCCGGTTGCAATTCCCATGGTCTGAGGGGAAAAACGGCTCCTCAGTTCTTCAAGGGAGGTAGGATTTTTCAGGGCGTCAATTATCTGGCGCTCCGGAAGTCCTGTTTTTGTATATTTTTCTCCTTCCTTTGTAAGGGAGTAGCGTTCGAGCACTTTTTCGGAAATGGATGCAAGTTCTTTTTCCTGGAGCATGAAGGCTGCCTGCATTGCCGCATCCACCTGAAGCCCGGACTTCTCTTCCAGTTTATCGGGGGCTGCCGACCCCAGTTCCTCAAGGGCGAGCAAGACTTTTTTCTCGTTGATTGTGAGGTTATCCTGAGCACTCATATTGTAACCACGTCCTGATCTTCCTGAAATGATTAAGAATTTGATAGGTTATAAGAATTTAATAAGTATATTTTTAATTTAATTTTTGTAAATAATTCTGTACTCGTCAAGCTGTTCCCTGGCAAGTTCCCGCTTTTCCTGATGGTCTTTAAGGAAATCATGCATCTTTTCGGCTGCAAGCTGTTTGCATGAGCCGCACATCCTTGTTCCTGAGACACATTCCTGCCTGATTTCCAGCAGTTCTTTGTCATCATCAAGCAGATGGAAAAGCATCAGTTCGAAGACAGAACACTCTTCGGGCTTTCCGCCAAGCTTTTTCTGCTCTTCCAGGGTTACACAGCCTCCGGTCTTTGCCTTCTTTACCTTTTTTGCCCCTTCCTTCGGGTCGTCCGTAAGGGCAATCTGGCTTTCAGGAATGCTGCTGGACATCTTTCCGCCCTGAAGCCCGCTCATGAAGCGGTGATAGGTGGATGCAGGAGGAATGAAAGCGTAGCCTCCGAACTCGACTGCTACGTCCCTGACAAGCTTTTCAAGTCCTGCAAGATCGGGATATTCGAGTACGTCAATGTGCTCTTCATAGAGTTTTACTTTCCCGGGAATGCGTTTCTTGAGCTCCTGAAGGGCCTCTTTCGGGGCTCCTTTTCCCCTGACGCTCAGGTATTTCCTTTCTGTCTTTACGTCTGCCCGTTCCTCTACCCTGAACATGTTCATCTTGCCGGCAAGCCCCCTTGTAAGGCGGAGGTGAGGGTCCTGGTCCGGGCCCACCGGTACTACAATGGGTTTTGGTCCCCCAAATTCTTCTAACTGGGGCTGGAGGATATCTGCAGCCTGGGTTGCTACGCTTATCATATGGGAGAGGCCTGTCTCTCCTGAAAAACCGTAGATGGCGCTCAGTTCCGAGAAATTAACCTTGACCCCGAGTTCAAATGCCAGGTCTTTGACGCTTCCACAGCCTGACTGGAAATAGATAAGGCCGTCGGGTTTGAATCCGAAGGCAATCAGGCTTAATATGTATTCTTCTACCCCGATTTCCCTGCACTTCTGCCAGGAAAAGCCGCGGACTGAAAAAGCTTCTCTGTCTGCAATCCCGACAAAGGCGGAAGCTCCCATTTCCTGGTGCCAGACTATCTGGTCCATGACCATCTTGTGCCCAAGGTGGACCTTTCCGGAGGGCATAAAGCCGTCCATGACTGAAAATGGGGCACCTGTCCGCATGGCCTCTGCAATCTGTTCGTAATCACGGTGCCCGAAGATAACTTTCCTCCGCATGTACATATGCGGGGAAGGGATTTCCGGAAGTACGTTTTCAAAAGGAGAAATCCCGAATTCTTCGAATAACTTGGAATAGTCAGTGATCTCGCTTGAACTCCATGGGTCAAGTTTAGTATTCATAAAGTCCCTCATGGGCTGCCTTTTCCGGAAAATTGCCGAAGGCAGCTTTTTCTTGCTACATAAATAAGGGTGACGTAAATAAGGGTGTAAACCCCGCTCCGGCTAAATTGCTCTTTAAAAATACCTGCTCATATGTAAATGTTTATCTTCTGGCAGCCCTGGATACTGTCATCTACCTGTTATCTATCTGCTTTTGTTCCTTTAATATTCTCATCCGGCTGCCAGTAAATTCTGAGCAATTCTGTTTATATGCCCCGGTTATTTCTCGCAAATCTCTTCAAAAGGATAGGGCAGTTTTGCCTCTTCAGGGATCTTGTCAACGAATTCCATAAACTCGGGGTCGTGCATGGGGCTCAAATTTTTCTGCCGCTGGAAATACGGATAGCTCCTGATCCTCTGCCAGATCTCTTTTAAGGGTACTTCTTTTACATTCCCGAATCTGAAAGGAGGGTAAGGGCTTGGTTTTACATCACCATCGGCGGTTACATGCATCCAGCGCCGGCCTGCCATTGCACCCATCATCTGCCCTTCGAAATAAGTGTTTGAAAACATGCGAGGGCCTTTCGGATCCGAGTTAATCCTGTGGTACATTTCAAGGATTATTCTCCGGTCCCGGTCTGTAATCACAGGGTCGTCTCTGTTTTTTGGCATTGATTCCCAGACTGAAAACTCATGTACCCCGAGTTCCGATGCAAGGGCATAGAGGGCAGGAAGTTCCTGCATGTTTGACGGGGAGGCGTGAGTTGTCATTACAACCAGAAGCCCGGCTTCCAGAGCCAGTTTTATGGCAGAGATCGCCCGGTCGTACGCTCCTGGGGAGTTTCGGGCAGCATCGTGTTTCTCGGGATTCGTTGAATAAACGCCAACCATGAGGGAATGAAGTCCGGCTTCTTTCAGTTTAAGGGCAGTTTCTTTTGAAAAATCCGTGCCCCAGGTGGAACAGTTCACTATCGCGCGGTTTTTGTCCACATACTCGATAAGCTCGAAGACATCTTCCTTCAGCAGGGGATCATTCTCAGTAAAAGTGATAATGAGGGTCCCAAGTTCCAGGGCTTCGTCTATTATTCTTTTAATTGTGCCTGTGTCCAGTTCGTTAGCGGCTGTTCCTGGCGGGTACCTTGAACTGGTCTGGCGGGTGAGCTCAATGGAGACGGTTTCAGGAATATATTTTCCCAGAGCTATCTGAATTTCTGCAAAAATGAGGCGCTTGAAAACGGGGCCTGGGATAGGAGGCAGCCATGCTGAAGGAACAACCCTGTCCTCCTGTATAAGAGCCGCTTTCTCCTCCTGAAGGCGTGAATTCATCTTTTTCAGTATAGGGCCGCAGGCTGCTTTCAGGGTCCCGCTTGCTGTAAGTTTCAGGGCTTTCCCTTCATACTGCTGAAGGTTCACAGACAGCCCTGGCATGGAGAAAAGTTCTATATTTCTGTCCTTTACAGGAGGGTCCAGTACAGTCTTTTTTTCAGGAGTCATTTTTCCTCACAGGTGATTTTCTTACGGGTTCCTGATTTGACTGGAAAATATTTAAAATCGTCTCTGGTTTAAACCGCTCGTTTAAATCATTCCTGGTTTACCGGGCTAAACGGAGGCGTTTTTTTCAAAAAATATACTTTAAACCAGCCTCATAGAACCATTAACTCTTTAAAAATAGGCAGTGCCTGAATGTAATACTGAACACGAAATTATGTTGAATATCAGTCTTGAAAATGAGGACTTCGGCTGTCCGACGCGATGACTGAAATTAATTAGTAGTCAGCCTGGACAGCCTCTTAAAGTATTTAAAAAAAAAGCTTAAACCTTATGCCCTTTCTGAGAAGGCAAGGTTTCCGCTGATTTTCTTTATTTTTACTTTGACCACATCGCCTTTTGCGGCTCCGGGCACGAAGACTGTGTACTTATCGATTTTTGCTATCCCGTCACCTTTGGACCCAACGGCATCTATCCGGAGTTCGTAGGTTCCGCCTTCTTCGATAGCATCCCTGACAACCACGTTGCTTACCTTTCTCTTTTTGACAGGTCTGTGAGCCCCACAAGCAGAACATTTCAGGATAAGCACTCTGTCCACCCTTACAAGCTGGGTATCAGGGCGTTCACATTCCGAACACATAACGTATTCGTCAACATATGCCTGAATATTATCTGTAATCTGAGCTCTCGTAAACCTGCCCTGGAAGACTGCACGTGTGCCTTCTATCTTCCCTGCAGTCCCCAGTTCCCTGGTGAGATATTTCATCAGGTGGTCAGGGTCCCGGTTAAGGATGTCTGCAATGTTTCCAAAGTTATCCAGAATTGTGGTTTTACCTTCGGAAAAGAGTTTGGGTTCAGGGATTACGAATCGAGCATCAGTAGTCTCGGTGTCCGGCATCTTTGCCATTGCACGATCCAAAAGCTCTTCGTAATCATACATTCTTTAGACTCCTTTGTAATCTTTAAGGATTTACCGGTTACTGTACCAGTTCTGCGCCTTCATCGATAACGATTCTGCAGGGTGTGGGCAGCTTCTGTCCAGCGTGCCAGAGAGCTTTCTTTGCAGCCTGGAAGTTCTGCTTCTCAACTGCCACTGTAAAGATCTTCTGCATTGCGTTTACCCTTGCTGCAGTACCGACATTCTTTCCAAAAGCCCTGCGCATCCCACTGGATACACGGTCAGCACCAGCGCCTGTTGCCTGTTTGTTTTCCCTGAGTACTTCGTGGGGGTAAACACGGAGCTTCATGTAAAAGCCCATCTTTCCGGCATCTCCACTCAGGTGCCTGTTTGCTGTAATACGGGCTGCTTCAAGAGCAACGTGCCTGATCTGGCATTTTTCTTCTACAAGCAGGGAAATTTTAATCGGGAAGGAGGTATTTGCTTTATCTCCCATGTCATAGTGAATAACCTGACTTCCGGGAACACCGCCCATGTATTTTTTTCTGGTAAATGAGCGCTGTCTCACGTTTCTGTACATACTTCCTGGCTTTCGTACCATAAGATTGATTCTCCTGAAATATAATGATTTTAATAGAAATTTGTTGTAACGGATTTGTTTCCGTATATAAATGTTTGCATCGCGTTTGTAAGAAACTGTTTAGCAAACCATTCAGTATCAGATATGTGCATATAGAGCTACCTGCCTGTATTTACATTTATCTGTAAATCTGCCCTTGCGGGTTGGCAGGAAACTTCTGCGTCCCCATGTTCTCCGATAGGGAATTTCACGCTTGAAATCCTACAGTCCCTAAAATTTTATATATCCCGAGCTTAGGTGACTTATTCCCTACTACTTAGTGGTTTATAAGTTTTATTGATAGCCTCCGGTTGTTTATATGATGGTTCCGAATATTTCTCAAAAAATCCTGTAAGAAGCCCGAAACAGCCTGAAAGCATCATACTCCCGAAGGGTGCGGCAAAGTGCAGCTTTTTTGAAATTTCCTGCCTGACTTCTGAGCCCGGGAGCTTTTCAAGCATCTCCCTTTTCGGACCTGTAACCATTATAGAGCGCACCTGCTCAATGCCAGGGGCTTCCTTTATATATGCACCATGCCCTCCGTCATTAAAGACTTCCTCAAAGCCAAGCGCCCCGCCGGCAAGTCTGATAACATAGTCCTGGAGTTTTTCCGGGTCCATGCTGGAACTATGATGCTCAAAAATAGCTGTGATCCTGTTTTCATTTACAAGAGCCCCAAGAGTATGTCCGTTTCCTATATTGACCACTATGGAAGGTTGGACGGCTACAGGGTCAGTAAGAGCCCCGAATATGGCTGCAGATCCCGTATCCATGAAAATTGCCCGCGTTTTAAGGGCTGTCGTGGCTTTAAGAAGTGAATCTGCCTGGGCTTTCATGCGGGTAAAAGCCTGCGGGATTTCTTCGGGCCGGTACACAAAGTTTTCGAGTTTTCCTCCTTCATCTATAAGTTCTTTTAAAAGTTCAAACCTGTAGACTCTGTTGCTCTTATCCGGGGCGTTTCCATGGTCCTGTACTGCCACTGCATAATTTTCCGGCATCCTGACTTCAAAATTTGAAAGTGCGCATGAAACGGCGCAGGGGTCAAAGTCCTGCATAACAATTTCCAGCGCCTCCCCTGAACCTGCAAGTTTTTTTGCCTCTTCCTCCGAGACAATCCGGACTCCGAAAGCCTTCACTCTCTCAAGGTTATCATGAATGGTCAGAGCAGCTTCTTCAGTGGCATACACCGGAAGACCTGCTTTCAGGTGAGTGCGGACAGCCCATGCCGAGGGCCCTCCTCCCATTATGGTTCCGGTAAGTACAAGCGCCTTTCCTGCCTTTGTTACTCTCCGCACTCTTTCCGCAGTAACCTGTGTGGGAGCGGGCATGACCATTATCAGGCTGTTTTCAACCTCTTTTTCCGAATCAAAGAGCAGAATATCCTGCGTACCTGTTCCTATATCCGCCGCAAGTATATGCATAACCTGAGCATTGGGCTGGTAAGTTATTAAAATATGGGCAGGCAAGTAAACATAACAGGATACGGAATAACAGGATGAATAGACATAATGTGGAAACATAATGTGAAATCATAATGTGGAATCATAATGTGGAATCATACTGTGGAAACATAATGTGAAATCATACTGTGGAAACATAATGTGGAATCATAATGTGGAATCATAATGTGGAATCATAATGTGGGAACTGAACAGGGTCCCCAGAAAAAGAGAATAATCTGAATATATTGGAGAGTGCTGTTTTCATGCAAGAATCCATACCGGAAATTCACAAAAAAGACTCTAAAAAATCTTTTTCTTTTGCCATAATTACAATTTCTACCTCAAGGTACGAAAAATACGGAGACTCAGTTTCTCCCGACGAGGCGGAAGA
This sequence comes from Methanosarcina sp. 1.H.T.1A.1, assembly GCF_000979295.1. NCBI lineage: Archaea > Methanobacteriati > Methanobacteriota > Methanomicrobia > Methanosarcinales > Methanosarcinaceae > Methanosarcina > Methanosarcina sp. 1.H.T.1A.1. The sequence goes on from NZ_JJQY01000114.1 coordinate 33,519, forward strand.
CCTTTCGGGAAAAGCTATGAAAGAACTTCTTGAGGCCGCAGGCAACAACGTCTCTTTCTACAGGCTTGTGCCAGATGAAAAAAATACACTTCTTGATGCCGTTTCTGACGCCCTTGACAGCTCTGCGGATATTGTCGTAACAAGCGGAGGCACAGGGCTTGCTCCAAAAGACCTTACTATAGAGTCCGTAGCCCCTCTTTTTGAGAAGGAAATCCCTGGCTTCGGGGAACTTTTCAGGTATAAAAGCCTTGAAGAAATAGGCACTTCCGTAATCCTGACCCGAGCCGCAGCAGGCGTGATTAAAGGAAAGGCAGTGTTCTGTCTCCCGGGGTCGCCAAATGCAGTGAAACTTGCCCTTTCTAAAATTATCATTCCCGAAGCCGGGCACATCGTCAGGCACGTAAGGGAATAAATCCCTCCTTTTTCCCGGTTTCTTTTTCCGAGCTGCGCCTTTTTACAGAAGAATTGAGAAGTTCTGTTCCTGAAGTCTGCAGATCAATTTCTTCTATTCTTCTGTATTTACTGTGATTCTTCTGACCCTGTACCGGCTCAGTAACTGACATAAATATGATTTGCAATTTCCCTGTCCACGGCATACCTGGTCTGGTCTACTTCAAAGAGGTAAGAAGGGGAGCGCCTGAGCAGGGTGACGGGCATGCCGGGCAGGATGCCCATTGCTATCAGTTTCTGCAAAATCCCCTGGTTTTTCGTTTCCAGATGGGAGATCTTTCCTGCTTTTTTAGGTTCCATTGAGGAAAGCGTGGTAGTTCTAAGGGTGGGATTCAGAGAGAGATGTGAGTTTTCTGCTATCATTTAAAGAGTCTCCTTATGAGCTGTATTATCTTTGCTTCTTTTACAAGTTCGTACCCGCAGGAAGGGCAGCACTGCTTGTTGCAGTTGTGCAGTTTTCCGCAGCCGGTACATTTCGTTTCATTTGCCTTTTCAAATTCGCTTCCGCACAGGGGGCAGTTCACAGGCTCACCCCCAGCGCGGTTAGCAGGGTGTTTACAATAAAGCCTGCGAGGAAGGCAGAGGGGAAAATGAAGCCGGAGATTGCAAGGGCCGTTCTAAATCCTCTCTCCTTTATTGTCATCATGAACTGGGCAATGCAGGGCATAAAGAGGGTCAGAGTGACTGCCGCAACTACAAGCTGCACGCCTGTCAGTAATCCGGCTTCATGCATTCCGTAGAGCCCTGCTGCCCCGAAGTCCCTCCTGAAAAAACCGAAGAGAAAAATATCAGCAGCATCAGAAGGCAGGCCGATCCAGACGGTCGGGTATTCCATAGCTTTCAGGGCAAGGGCAAAAAGACCTGTCAGCCTTCCTATCCAGATCAGCACGCTTGCCAGGACAAAGAGGGGCAGGACTTCCAGGAAGTACCAGTGCATCCTTGAATAGGTCTTCACGGCTATGTTTGAAAGCCGCGGTATCCTGAGGGGAGGCATTTCCAGTATGAATGTCGGGGCTTCTCCTGGCAGGATTCTGGCAGCCAGGTATCCTATGAAAGCAAACTCAAGCACTATTACGCCAGCCCAGACAATCAGCCCATTTGGGTTTCCGGAAAGAATGGAAAGAATAATGCCAAGCTGGGCCGAGCAGGGGATGGCAAGGGCGAGCAGAATGGTTGAAATCAGCCTTTCCCTTTTTGTCTCAAGAGTCCGCGTGACCATCGTAGCCATAGTTGAGCAGCCAAAACCAAGCACCATCGGAATTACTGCCCTTCCGCTGAGCCCAATTTTTTTGAACATCCCGTCCAGGAGCAGGCCCAGCCTCGGGAGGTATCCCGTATCTTCGATAACTGAGAATACGAGGAAAAAGGCTCCCACTATCGGCAGGATAAGGGCAATTGCATAGGTTACAGCTTGCGTAAATATCCCGTACTCCCCTACAAAGAGGTCCTGCAGGGCAGGGTAGGGCACAAGGGATGTGAACCAGGTGGTTACCAGGGGGTTTATGTGCTCTCCGAATACCGTGTTTTCCAGGAAGTCGACAAGAGTGCCTGCTGCAAAGACTCCTACGAAACGGTAAAGCCCGAAGTACAGGACAAGGAGGAGCACCGGGATGCCAAGCAAAGGATGGGTTAGCACGCTATCGATGTTTTCTGCGAGGCGGACTTTTTTCGTTTCCCTTTTCTTCTTTTCGGTTTTTGTTTTCGGTGCTGCTTTTTTCTCCTTTCCCTGCACTCCCATTACCTGCTCTACGATTTCGTTTACAGGCTCCTGCCTCTTGAGGGTGAACAGGTAGGACAGAGGGACCCCTGCTTTTACTGAGGCTGTTTCTGCAAGTTTCTGAAACTGCTCATTCTGAAGCTCCTCAAAATCATTTTTACCGGCCTCGCTTTTCTCACTTTTATGCCTGTATGCCTCAACGTGGCTGGACACAGAGTCAAGTGCCGTCCTGTCTCCCTGAAGTAGCAGGAGAGCAAGGGACCTTTTTGATATCCCTGTTTCTTCTGCAGTTTCCAGCAAGCCTTCTATTTCCGAGATGTACGGCTCTACTTCAGGTCCGTAATCGATTTCCGGCGTGGTTTTCTCATGATTAAGTTTTTCATGAGAATATTCCGCAATTGCAGCTTTGAGTTCTTCAATTCCTTTCCCCTCACTTGAAACCGTGCCTATCACAGGGATTCCGAGGGACCGGCTGAGTCCCTGTATGTCAATTTCTATTCCCCTTTCCTCAGCTTCGTCCATCATGTTCAGGACAAGGATAAGGGGGAGCCTGGCTTCAAGGAGCTGGAGTGTAAATGAGAGCATGCGCCTGAGATTCCTGGCATCCACCACATGCAGGCAGACAAAGGTTTTCTCGTCAAAGAGCAGGCGCTGAGAGACTCTCTCTTCCTCGCTTACAGGGAGCAGGGAATACATTCCGGGAGTGTCGATAATTTCGTACTCCATGTCTCCTATCTTGCTTTTTCCCCGGCTTACCTCAACTGAGGTCCCTGGATAGTTGGAGACTATAGTATAATTTCCTGAAAGGGCATTAAAAAGGCTGCTTTTGCCCACGTTAGGGCTTCCTACAAGTACGATTTTGGGCAGCCCTTTACCAGGCGTGCATTCTTTTTTCCCCCGGCAGCACTTCTTCTCAGGACAGATAAGTGGCAGTTTCATGCTTTAACTCTCATTTATGCGTCATATTTATTTTTAGGTATGCCTAATTTTTGACTTTTGCCATATTTAGGCATACCTAATATTTAAGGTTAATGAAATACCTCCAGATTTTTATAGGGAAGCCTTAATTAAAAACAGCCTTGTCTAAAAACATTAATTTAAAAGGTCTCACTTAAACATATTAATTTAAAAATAGTTCCTCTAAAAAGGTTTTAAACTCAGATGGCTCTAAAAAATAGCCTTTGACCCGAGATTACGTTTTTACAGGTACTTATCAAACTCTTATTTGTCTTTAATTTTTATCTCTCTGCTCATGTCTCTGAAGTATTCGAACAGGTCTTTTCCCCATTCTATTGCCCCGGGTTCGAAGCTTATTACATACTGGCGGTCAAATCTTCCGCTTTCATTAAACAGCCCCAAAATCATTATTTTATCCGAAGATGCAACGATTGCAGGGATCTCCACTTCTGTTTTGTCCATTATAAAAAGACTTGTATTTTTCATTCTGAGAAGCTCTTCTCCTTCTTTTTTGAAATCCTCGGCAAGCCGTAAGTACACAGATTCGCTCAGGACAAGGGAGATCTCAGTGCCCCTTCTGGCAAGATCCAGGAAGAAGGCCGGGAATTGGGGATGAAAATAGGAGAAAAATATAAGGATATGATTCGAGTTAGAAACATATTTCATGAATTCCGGGTTAATATCAAAAGTATGGCTCAGGTCCGGTTCTATCAGGCTATAATTTCCAAGTTCGCTGATCCGTTTCATAATATGGGGGGGAATAGGTGAGAGTTTTCTGTCTGCCCAGAATTCCTCATTTTTCTCAAAAATCTCCAGGGTATCCAGAAGAGGCTGCATTTTCTCTATAACAATCTCTCCTATCAGGCTGAGGCGATAAACTCCTTCTTCGTGGATTACAAGGTTCTGTTCTTTCAGCTTTTTTATCTGGGGAAGGAGAGCGGTTCTTGGAACCTGAAGCCTTTCAAGAATCTCCTGAGCATTCTTTGGTCCTTCCTTCAACAGCAGGAGAAAAGCTTTTCTCTTCTCTGAAAACAGGATCAAATCAAGCAAGTTTGGGTTCATTTACAGTCGCCTCCCTGAAGTGGAAGAGGGGTTTTATGCTCCGTTTTTGGTTCTCTATAGCGTTAATGAATATCAAGCCGATAATAAAGATGTCGAAATTATGTGAAATCCCTGTCCATGTTCGGTATCTATCAACGCAAAAAGCCCACATACGGGTGAAATAAGTAATTTATAAAAGAACTGGAAACCAGCTGATCCCCGAAATTGGGCTCACCGGGAAACTTTGATATAGATGCCGGTGAGAATGGGTGAAATCATACTCAAGGGTAAACTAGCTTCAAGGTAGAAGGAATTATTTCATCGATGTTGTGCATTTCTTATCACATTGATGATGTGAGCTTTTTATAATTAGCAGGCGAGTTTTATCATTAGCGATGTGAGGAAGGGCAATGGAGAAAGAAAAACTATACCAGCTGAAATCCGATGCAAGCAAGATCAGTCCTATTCTTAATATTGGAAAGAATGGGGTCACTGAAACTTTGATCGAAGAACTGAACAATAAGTTGAAAGTTAACAGGCTTGTAAAGGTCAGGGTACTCAAGAGCGCAGAAGAAGGAAAAGATTTGAAAACGATCGCAGCTGAGATTGCCGCAGCTACAAGATCCACACTGATTGACGTACGCGGCAGGACAGTTGTGCTGTACAGGTAATGATTTTAGGGAGCAGGCATACTTGATTAGCGTTACTTGATTAGCGTTACTTGATTAGCGTTACTTGATTAGCGTTACTTGATTAGCGTTACTTGATTAGCGTTACTTGATTAGCGTTACTTGATTAGCGTTACTTGATTAGTGTTGTTTAAGTTGAAGCTTTTGAGTAACAGTATTATAATTAAGGGTACTTATGTAGCCGAAGTATGCCTCCTTTAACCTTCTCCCTACGATGTCTTTTTTTCGGGTAGCTTTACAGACAAGAAGTTTGCCTCAGGAGGCAAAGAACACTTTCTTATCTTTCATACTGAAGAACAAAGTTTTTCTGTAGAAGTGCCCCTAATAGTTAAGGTTCGTAAGTGTGGGCTCGTTTAAATACAAAATATTATGTAACATTATTATATATTTCATCAGTATTATGTACATTTCATCAGTATTATGTAAGTTACTTATATTAAAAAACAATTAGCTGTAAAAGTTTATTCGTACACAAGCCCACATAGCCTCATCATTTGAGGTTGATTTCCATGCCGCTGTACGTCAAAATTAATGGATAAACGCATTAAGATTATCATTTAAGATCAGTATAAGATCATCATATAAGCACTAAAGTGCCTGAAACCCCCTGAGACGGTTGAGCTGGGATACTTCTGCTTTCCTTTTATTTTCAGATACAGCGGGGCAGATCGCACCCTACCATCCGGAGAGATTATCATGCTTGAAGATGAGTATCAACTTGACTTTTTCAAAAACAACGGTTTCGTCCGGAAGCAGTGCCAGAAATGTGGCAAATTCTTCTGGACACGTGACCCTGAAAGAAATACTTGCGGAGATGCGCCCTGTGATCCCTATTCCTTTATAGGAAGCCCTGTCTTTTCCAGGGAATTCGATCTTTCAGAGATGCGCGAATACTACCTTTCCTTCTTTGAAGCAAGAGGGCACACAAGGATTGATCGCTATCCTGTGGTCGCTCGCTGGAGAGACGATATTTACCTTACCATTGCTTCAATTGCAGACTTCCAGCCCTTTGTAACTTCAGGACAGGTTCCACCTCCTGCAAACCCCCTTACGATTTCCCAGCCGTGTATCAGGTTAAACGACCTGGATTCGGTGGGCAGGAGCGGACGCCACCTGACAACTTTTGAAATGATGGCGCACCACGCTTTCAACAAAAGGGACAATGAAATTTACTGGAAGGAGCATACCCTGGAACTCTGCGATGAGCTCCTGAACTCTCTCAAGGTAGACCCCTTTGCTGTAACCTACAAAGAAGAGCCCTGGGCAGGCGGAGGCAATGCCGGGCCCTGTGTAGAAGTCATTGTGCATGGGCTCGAGCTTGCCACCCTTGTTTTCATGGACCTGAAGACCGACAAAAAAGGAGATGTCCTGATCAAGGGCGAGACCTATTCAAAGATGGACAACTACATTGTGGATACCGGATATGGTCTTGAGCGGTTTGTCTGGGCTTCAAGGGGTTCACCTACTATTTATGATGCTCTTTTCCCTGGCATAGTAAACGAACTCATGGGGCTCGCAGGGCTTGAACATGAACTGAATAACCCTGAGTATGCAAACATCCTGGCACAGAACGCACGGCTTGCAGGGTTTATGGACGTCAGTGAAAAGGCAAACCTGCTGGAACTCAGGAAAAAAGTGGCCTCTAGCATTGGGATGACAGTGGAAAAACTCTCTGCTATCATGGAACCTGTCGAAAAGGTCTATGCGATCACTGACCACACGCGCTGTCTCACCTTCATGCTCGGAGACGGAATCATTCCCTCCAATGTCAAAGCAGGTTATCTGGCACGCCTCGTCCTGAGAAGGACGCTGCGCATGATGAAAGACCTTGATATCAGGATTCCACTCGCCGAAATCGTGGACATGCACATAAAGAACATGCCCGAGTACCCTGAGTTCAGGAATAACTTCCCTGTCATTAAGGATATCCTGGAATCAGAAGAGGAAAAGTTCAACGCTACCATGGAGCGGGGACGCAGGATCATCCATAAATCGGCATCCCATTTCAAGAAGACCGGAGAAAAAATTCCTCTCTCCCAGTTAACCGAACTCTACGACTCACACGGAATACCGCCAGAGATGGCAAAAGAAGTTGCAGCCGAGATCGGGGTCGGAGTGGAGTTCCCTGACAATTTCTATTCCATTATTGGTGAATTGCACAACAAAGCTGAAGAAAAGGAAGAACAGGTAATTCCTTTTGCAGAAAGGCTCAAGCACCTTCCTAAAACCAAACGCCGCTTCTATGACGAACCCACCCGTCTGGAGTTCGAGGCAGTCGTCCTTGATGTGTTTGATAACCATATCGTGATGGACAACACATTCTTCTATGCGGAAGGTGGAGGGCAGCCTGCAGATCTCGGGACCGTCACTGGTGGAGATACCGTTTACAGGGTTGTGGATGTTCAGGTCTATGACGGTGTAATCGTACACACAGTTGACATTCCTGACAGGGGACTTGAGATCACCAAAGGCGATATTATCACTGGAAAGGTCGATGAAAAGCGCAGGATGACCCTTGCAAGGCACCACACAGCAACCCATATTGTAAATGATGCAGCCAGAAAGGTTCTCGGAAAACACATCTGGCAGGCTGGTGCCCAGAAGTTTGAGGACCACTCCAGGCTTGACCTTTCCCATTACAGACACATCTCTCCTCAGGAAATCAGGCAGATCGAGCTTCTGGCTAACCGCACGGTTATGGAAAACAAACGTGTGGTTACGGAATGGATGATGAGGACTGAAGCCGAACAGGAATACGGCTTTGGACTCTACCAGGGCGGAGTGCCTCCAGGAGAGAAGATCAGGATTGTAAAGGTAGGAGACGATGTGGAAGCCTGCGGTGGGACCCACTGCCTGAGTACTGGCATCATCGGGCCTATCAAAATCCTGAAGACAGAGAGGATTCAGGACGGAGTAGAGAGGATCGAGTTTTCAGCCGGAGATGCAGCAGTTCGCGCCATGCAAAAAATGGAATCTCTCCTTGTTGATTCCGCAAAGACCCTGAGCGTGCCTCCGGAACACCTCCCGGTAAGTGTGGATCGTTTCTTCGGGGAATGGAAAGACCTCAAGAAAGAAAACGAAAGGCTCAAAGAAGAACTTGCCCGGTCCAGGGTTTACAGGATGCTCGGAGATGCTTCTGAGGTTGCAGATTTCAGGGTTGTTGCCGAATCTGTTGCGGGAGCAGATTCTCTTGAACTCCAGAAGATAGCTACGGAACTTCTGAAACATGAAAATGTAGTTGCCCTTCTCGCAAGCGATGTCGAAGGCGTCAAGCTTGTAGCATCTGTCGGAGAAAAAGCCCTGAAATCCGGAATCAATGCCGGTGGCCTTATCCGTGAGATGTCAAAGATTGTCGGCGGAGGCGGAGGCGGAAAGCCTTCCTTTGCAATGGGCGGCGGAACTGATCCCACAAGGATACAGGACGCTCTTGCCAGAGGGCTTGAGCTTGTGAAAGATGCCTGCAAGCAAGCCTGAAAACCGAATGGACCTCTCAGGTTGAATGGCTCAATCAAACCCGATTGAGCCGAAAAATCAATGCCGATACCGGGTTTTTAAAGCCCGGTTCTTTTTACCTTTTTAGTTTCTGGATTTCTCTCTTTCAGATCTTTTTATCCTGATGTCTTTTTTGAGAATTTTTCCAATTATAGGTGATCCGTAGTTAATAGGTTGAGACTAACGGAGCAACCATAATGGCTTTCCCAGTCTTTCCGTTCTTGCGCCCTGACGCTGCTGGAGGCGGTGGGCTTTGAGCAAATTAAAGTGAACTGCTTCAGTCGCAATGGTTAATCGGGTCTCAAAATATCACCCGCTTACCAGTGGACGATTAAATTAGAGATTCTAACGTGAACATTCCACTTCCTTCAGTCCAGCTTTTATGACAACGGAAGGCACGGAAAGCATGGAGTAAAAGAGTATAGATAAGGTCTTTCCGTGTCCTTTCGTGTTTTCGGTGGTTAATTCATACCTTAAAAAGCACTTCACAGAGAATTGCAATCCCGTCTTTTACAAAGAGGTGTATGGTTTTCTTCCCTTCAAGGCCTTTTTCGACTTCGTTTCTGACTTCCCAGTAGTCTTCGGGTTTTACGCCTGCCCGAAGCACGACACTTCCAACGTTCCTGTCCTTCAGGAACTTATTGATTTCCCTGGGCTCAAAGGGGGTGACCTTCAGGACCAGGTAGTGATGTTTGATCATGGACTGCTTTATCAGGGCATCAGAGGTCAGCAAAAGCCTCTTTTTGTCAACCCTGAATAGCTCGAAAGCCCCTACAATGGGTCCTGCCATCTGCATCATGGATTCCACAAGTTCAGGCAGCAGCCCTGCTGCAACAACAGAGGGTTCTGGTTCATAGGCGCAGAGTTTCATCTTTTCCGTTTCCCTAATCTGCGGAAGCGGCATATTCTTTGAGACCAGCCCTTCGCCTGCAGGAAGAGCCACAGCAAGCCGATCATACTGTTTTAATCCGCCGAAGTAGAGAGTCAGGCGGTTGAGCTGCCCTTCCAGGGAAATATACTCTTTTTCGCAGTCAAAAGGAATCCTTTCCGGCGGCATCTGGGGTGGAGCTTCGAAGGCGAAATTTTTTGTCTTTTCCCCATAAGCCGAAATCACATTCGGGATTCCGGGCTCAAGGCTTGAGACATGCCTCTCATCCTCTTCTGCCGGGCGGAACGGGTCCGAAAAAACGACATCTACTGCCGGGATCTGCTCTATAACTTTCGGGTCAAGGGCATCCCCACAGATGAATTTCACATTGTTAAGCCCGTACATTTCGCAGTTCTGTTTTGCATACTCGATTTTCGCGGGGTCGATTTCCACTGCATATACAAACTCACACTGCTGCGCAAAAAAGACGGTTTGCCCTCCTATCCCGCAGCTGATATCAGCAAGAGTCTTACATCTCAGGCGCTGCGCCCTGTAGCGGGCAATAGGCTCAGGGGTTGCAAAGCGCACGCTTTCCTTATCCCCGTGCAGGGGTTTTTCAAATTGTTTTCTCCGTGCCACGTCGATCAGAGGAGTAGTAGGAGTTTTATGGGATTTAAAGGCAACTGAAAAGGAAGGTTGTATTACTTCCCGAGTTCCGAACGTTGTTTTAGTGGAGATTGCTCGCGAATTAGATACACCTGGAGATTTCAATTATCTCTGTATTTTTTTCTGGCTCTATCGGCAGAAGGACCGGATCACAGTGCTTTCCTGAAAATTGATGACCTATTTAGCATTCATAAAACCTTTGCAGAAAACCCGTTAAATCTTTAGTTTAGCGGGGAGTTGACTTTCTGTTTTCAACTGATCCCTTTCTGTTTCCAACTGATCTCTTTCTGTTTTCAACTGATCCTGGGCCATAAATATGGGATTAGAAAATTAAAAAAAGATAAAAATAGTTTCGAATCAGTAAATGTTAAACTTACGTTTTTCACTTCTCTATCTGTTCTTCACGCCATTTCTCGATCGCTTTCCATATTGGCAAAGGATCAATGCCATGAACTTTGATATATTCATCTCGCATATACTCGTTCATATTGCCGTCTATGAAGCGTAATGTAGCTTTATCTGGCTGCAACCTTGCTCCTGCCGGTACTGCTACAGGATCTACACACACCTCTGCACAGTAGCGCCACTCTTCTCCACCGCCTGTTGACTCTATCCTGAACGGCTTTCCGCAGCTTGGACAGACTCCAATCATTGTCCGATCATCTTTTTTATCCATGTTTCCCCCCATGGCAAGAAATGCCAATCTATCTAAAATTCATAGAATATTATATATCCTGTTTTATATATCCCTTTTGTCTATTGTTTCAATCCTTTTTTCAGTGGGAAATGCCTCTCGACGGGTTTTTTAACAAATTGATAATTTTCTCCTCAGGCCAAGATATAATATTTGACCAAAAATGGTTCTGATTCTCAAAAAGAGTCGGAAAATTCCGGCAATTCTACGTTAATTAGACAAGAAAATGAATTCTACGTTAATTAGAAAAGAAAATGTAATGAAGGGAGATTTGAATTATTCTCCCTTTATTATCCTTGCAATGTCGTCCCCGACATCTGAGGTGGTGCTCTTGCCGCCCATGTCGTAGGTTTTGACTTTGCTGTCCAGGATATTTCTCTGGATTGCACTGACTATGTTGTCTGCAGCTTCCTTTTCTCCAAGCTGTTCTATGAGCATTGCGCCTGCCCAGATTGTGGCAATCGGGTTGACTTTGTTCAGGCCTTTGTATTTCGGAGCTGAACCGTGGATTGGCTCAAACATGCTTGTGCCGTTCGGGTTGATGTTTCCGCCCGGGGCAAGGCCGAGGCCGCCCTGGATCATGGCGCCGAGGTCGGTGATGATATCTCCGAACATGTTCGGGGTTACTACCACATCGAACCATTCAGGGTTTTTCACAAACCACATTGTAATAGCGTCAACGAAGTTGAAGTCCGTGGTGACGCCGGGGTGCTTTTCAGCAACCGCGCTGAACTCTTCTCTCCATAGGCCGTAGATGTCGGAAAGAACGTTTGCCTTATCAACAGATGAGACGTGTTTTTTCTGTTTTTCTGCAAGGTCAAAGGCGTACTCGATAACTCTTTTTGTACCTTCTTTGGAGATAAGGCCGATCTGGTACCCAATTTCCTCGCTGTCGGTCTCGATATCAAGGCCGAATTTTGCAGAGTAGAGTGTCCTTTTGACTTCAAGGAGGTCTTTACTCTCTCCTTTTTTTGCCCTGCCGCCGATTCCTACGTAAAAGTCCTCGGTGTTTTCCCTGACCACGACAAAGTCGATGTCTTTTGAGGTCTTATCCTTGATTGGGGTCCAGACTCCTTCGAGGAGTTTTATCGGGCGCAGGTTGACGTACTGGTCAAAGTAAAAGCGCGCAGTTAATAAGATTCCCTTTTCAAGAACCCCGGGGGCAATCCTCGGGTCTCCGATGGAGCCAAGGTAAAGGGCAGGGTAGCCGGATAATTCCTTTAAGGTCTCTTCCGAAATCAGCTCTCCCGTTTCCAGGTAGTGATCTGCTCCATGCGGGTATTCAATCCATTCTACATCAAAACCGAATCTCTCGCCTGCGGCATCAATTACTTTTCTGCCTTCAGCGATGATTTCTGGGCCTATCCCATCTCCGGGGAGGACCGGAATCTTATACTGCGTCATGTTTGTACTCCTTTCAAATTTACAGGCAAAACTGCCTTTTTACTACGAGATGTCAAACGTGGATCAGGTCTGTCTCTTGACAGGTTTCCTGTTTTTCAGCGTTCAGAGACCAGTTTCCGGGCATACTCTATAAGCCCTCCCCCATCTACGATCTCGCGGACGAAATCCGGGAGGGGGGTTGCCTGGTAGGTCTCTCCTTTTGTTTTGTTTTGAATGACCCCTGTTGCAAGGTCTACTTCAAGTTCATCTCCGTCGTCGATCTTGTCCGTGTCCGGGCATTCAAGGACAGGGACTCCGATATTGATAGCATTCCTGAAAAAGATCCTTGCAAAAGACTTTGCGATCACACAGGATACCTTTGACCCTTTAAGGGCAAGAGGGGCGTGTTCACGCGAGGATCCGCAGCCGAAATTGCTTCCTGCGACCACGATGTCATTTTCATGAACATTTTTTGCAAAATCAGGGCGTACGCCTTCAAATGTATACTTAGCAAGCTCTCCCGGGGTATTGAAAATCAGGTACCTTCCGGGAATTACTGCATCCGTATCCACGTCATTTCCGAATTTCCAGGCTCTTCCTTTCATGAAATCACCGTAATTTGCTGTAATTAAACACTCTTGATTAAATGTTCACGATCTCTAAGGTAGGATGCCCGTTACTTCAGTGGCGGGAGGTATTCCTTCCACTTCCAGGTATTCCTTCCACTTTGTTGGATTTCTCTACTCTGCTTTGGAAATGAATTTCCTTTGCAGGTAACACGGTTTTGGAAAACCGTCTCCTCTCGCCAATGTTGGACATGCTTGTCGTGTGTAACACACCGCCCCTACCTCTCAGGACTTTTGATGTTACACGATATGGAAGTGGACTGAGGAAGCATCCAAATGTATCATGACATATCCAACGGAGTCAATTAAGACTTAGGCTGGTCAATCAAGGCTTGCCGAAACAAGCCTCCCACTTTAGTGGGGGTTATTGACAGGGTTGAAGTATCACAGGTAATATTTAAATTATTTTCTGACCGGTTATAAATATGGTTAACAATTCCTACCGTTTTACGGTTAGTTTTGCCCGGAAAACTTTAGTAAACAAATACTCTGCCTTAAGCAAATTGCTCTGGGTTTTGAGCTGGTGTTTCTTCTTTTTCCTCTCTTCAGGGCTCAAGAGCACTTGGCTCTCCTCCTCCGTGCCAGCTCCTCCTCGGGCGGATGCGCACCATATGGACAGATTCCGAGTGGTCATCTACTATCAATGCAGCTCCCCTTTCACTCCCCATTTTCTTCAGGTATGCCCTGAGGCTTTCCTGCATATAAAGGGGCCGGGAAGTTTCAAGGGCAAGTATATCATCACTTGAGGTGAGGCGGTGGCAGATAAGAAGGTCGCTCTGTGAGACAACATCAGGGTGAAGGCTTGCGGGTCTCTGAGTTGCCAGTACCAGGGAGAGGCCGGGCTGCCTGCCCTGCCTGAGGCAGCGGTTAATAAGCACCTCCGAAGCAAGGCTTTCCCTCCCCGCGGGGACGAAAATATGAGCTTCATCTATGAAAAACCAGACCATGGGGAACTCTTCTCCTTCCGATTTTTCTCCCATCTGCTTTTTTTCATAGGCCCTTCTTGCCTCAAGCCTCTCTGCATAAAGCCTGCCTGCAAGAATCGATACTGCCGCAGCACAAACGTTTTCGTTTTCAAGGGCGCTTACATCAAGGACTGTTGTCCTGCCCCCTGATATTAGTTCTGATAGAGGCGTCCCTTCCTTTGAAAAAAGACCCCAGGACTTCACAGCCCTTAAATAGTTTTCAGCAGCCCCTTTAGATGCTGAATCCGAACGCGTATCCAGGAATATCTCGCTGATAACGTCTTCAAAAGAATATGGTTCGCCTTTTTCCCGGAGGGATTCAATAGTCCTTACGAGCATAATTCCAAGAGGAGAAACCTCTTCAATCTTGAGAACCCTGCACCACTGGCTTCCGGAGAGCTCCCGGATTGAAATCGAAAAAGGCTTTACCTCTATGTTTCGCCTCTTATAGGCTTCTACCTTTCCTGCCGGCACGAAAACCTCGGTTTCGAGTCCTGTGGGTACAATGTCCCAGTTTTTTAGTCTTCCTGCCTCGGAAGCATTCGGATAACTCATTGTCCAGAAAATTCCCATGGTATCGATAATAAGGGACGCAAGTTTTCCCTTGATGGCGGGAGGGAGAAGGGCAAGTTCTTCCAGCATGCACCCCATCGTATAGGATTTCCCGTACCCTCTTTTCCCACAGATCAAAACAGCATGAGGTTTAAGGGCATCCAGATAAACGGCAGCTCCCCTCGAATGGTCAAGTGCCATATAGTTTCCAAGAAACAGGAGCCCTTCTCCATCATTTTCTTCGTTACCAAGAATACGCAATGTCCCGCTGAATTTTCCTCCAAAAGCAGGTCTGAACTCTTTATTTTCCCCTTCAGGCATCCTTGATAGTATCGGACTGATAACTACTTAAAATAATTTGTTTAGATTGGGTAAAATAAAAGTCTCTATCTTTAAGTTTTTCAGGCTTGGATCTCGTTTTGAGGATCCTTTTTAAGGCTCTTCGCTGTTTTGTATGGATTGAAAATAATTGTTCAGTTGGGAAGCGACCACACTAGAAAGATAAACATTTATCTTGAATGTGATTTCCCACTATAAATTTTTTCAAATATTATCTGTGTTGCATCTCCGGATTCAGGAAGTGAATATAAATTACCCACTTGAAATAGTGATGAACCAAAAAATCTTCTATTTGAGAAAAAGGGGTAATCAGGGATTGAAAGACCATTCCAACCCTGAATATCTAATGAAAAATTGAATTATTTGAAAGTTTCTGAAGATCTCAGTAACTTCAAAATACTTCAGTAACTTCAAAATACTTCAGTAACTTCAGAATACTTCAGTAGCTTCAGGTTATTATCTTATCCAGCTGGTTTGTCTGGGCTGCCTTTTTGATTTCCTGAGCTATTCTACGTCCGGTCGAGAGGTCTTCCTGGATCAGGTCTGCGTAAGGGGAACCTGAAACGTAAAGGTTTGTTCCTGCAACAATCCTGGCTGAAATCTCAAATACCTTAATTTCAAGCTCGTCCGTAAACACCGTTTCAAGGCAGAAAGCCCCTATCATCCCGCCGAAAAGGCCAAGGGATTCTTCAACCACTCTTTCTCCAAGAGAGAAGATCAGAGGCAAGAGGGACTCCCTTGCGACGAGGGGTACGTTTCCTGTAACCACATATGTCGGGCGGATACCTGCTTCTATAAGTTCTCTGGGAGAGCCAAGCCTGAAGATCTCATCGGCATTGGATTCTACCCTGCGGTCCATGCTAAGAAGTTCAAGGCTTCCTTCGCTTAAGGTATATCCTTCGTTTCTGATCGGGGAGTAGAAGTAATGCAGGTAATAGCGAGTTCCTGTAATGAACTCCTGGATAGTGTGTTTCTGCGTGTGGTCAACGAGTTCCTCGAATTCCTCGTAGGTTTTTGCAACGAAGAAGCCTTTTCCTCCTCTTGCTCCGTCGTACTTAACCATCACAGGCCCGTCGATATCGTGAGGATCATCTATTTTTCCGGGCATGTGGATGCCTGCTCCAAGGAGCCATTCCCGTTCTTTATTCCGGTCCGACTCCCACTCCAGTACAGCCCTGTTCCCGAAGGTAGGCACAGCCATCTCTGCAAAATTCTCCGTGCCCAGGTAAGCAACAAATGAACCGTGCGGGATAATGATGGTGTTTCTTTTTCTGAGCTCCTCGGCCTTATTCATGATATCTGCATAACTTTCGACAATAAGGTACTCGTCGGGTTTTGCTTTGGGAAATGCCTCATAGAATTTGGGCGGTTTGCCAACGCAGATCCCAAGAGTTCTGAAACCTTCTTTTCTAGCTCCATCAAAAATTTGAAGGCTTGAGTGAGAACAGACGGTTGCAATAGTAATGTCTTTTAAATCGTAATTTTTCAGAAATTCAAGAATCTGCTGTTTTGTGATCATAATTGCTACCAGCGGAAAATTTAGATTAGAATATACAATGTTATATTTAAGGTTAAGGGAAGGATTCTATATATAAATATAGTAGTGGATCTATAATAACCCGCGGAAAATAAAACTTTATATCAAGATCGGTGCAAAGTACAGTATAGAGTATAATTTAAAAATACTGATAATAAGGTTTATTAACTCAGGAAATACGCATGAACGGGCTTGAAGACAGAGAAGGTTTATCTGAAACCGGCGAGCCTCCCCAGGGGCCTGGATCCGGGGAGCAGGATAACAGGGTGCTTGTTCTCCCTGTAAACGGTGACTCAAGAAAACTTACCCAGATCCTCTCCAACGAAACATCCGTGAAGATCCTTGAACTTCTCGGAAAGAAAAGCATGTCTGCAACTAATATTGCAGAAGAGTTGAACCTCCCCCTTACTACGGTCAAATATAACCTCGATTCTCTGGCTGAATCCGATCTGATTAAAGTCAAACAGATAAAATGGAGCCAGAAGGGTAGGCAGGTCAAGATCTATGAATCAGTGGAAAAGCTGATTGTCCTCGTCCCTTCAAGAAATTCTATGGACAAACTTTCCATTATAAGTTTGCTGCAGAAATACATGGGAGTAATAGGGGCAGCTTTCTTTGCAGCTGCAGGAATTGAGTATCTCTCAGTCTACCTGCGGGCAAAAAATATCATCGATGCCACTGCTCCTTTGCGGAGGGGGATCACGGGGCCTGCAAATGTGGCTTATCCAGAAGCAATGATTATGGGGGACGTTGAAAACGAAAGCTTGAGCCCTAAAGCAGAGAGTTATGAGTCTACTTTTGACCAGGCAGTGACAGAAGAGGCGGCAATGAACGCAAGCCCTGAGCCTTTTGCTGGACAGCAGGTAATGGATGGCGGGAGCGCAGAAAATCTGTCTTCGGTTGCGGAAGTTCTCCAGGAAGAAGCGGTTGCGGAAGTCTCTGTCCCGGAGACTCTGGACTCAACTCCGGAACTGCCTGCCGTCCCTTCCGAAGGGCTCACACACTTCGGAGGAATCCATGGGCTTTATGATTCCCTTTCTCTTCACCCGGGGGTCTGGTTCCTTTTCGGGTGCATCTTTGTAATATTTTTGGTGATTTTAAGAGAAGTCTATTATAAGAAAAAAACCAAGTAATCAGGGATCGTATGAGAGTCGCTTTAAAGCTTGCATACATAGGCACCGAGTTTCATGGATCCCAGATCCAGCCGAATGTCGAGACCGTGGAGAAAGAACTCTTCAAGGCTCTTCGGAACCTCAGGATTATAGAAAGCCCCAAATCTGCTAATTATACTTGTGCGGGCAGGACTGATGCAGGAGTTCATGCCTTTGGACAGGTCATCGCTTTTGATACGGATAAACCGAACCTGGCAATTCCCAGAGTCGTCAACTCCGAACTTCCTCCAACCATATGGGCATGGGCTCATGCGGAAGTCCCCTGCGACTTTGACGCCAGGAGGAGTGCGGTTTCCAGGCACTACCGCTACGTGATGAGCGGTGAAGAGTTCGATATTTCAAAGATCAGGGAAGCTTCAAAACTGCTGCTCGGAACCCATGATTTTGAAAATTTTTCCCGATCAGACGGAGAAAAAAGTACTGTTCGTACTCTGGAGAGAATCAATGCCCGTGTAGATGGGGAACTTACAACGATTGAAGTAGTTGGCAATAGTTTTCTCTGGAACATGGTCCGAAAAATAGTGACCGCCCTCTCAATGATCGGAAAAGGGGTGCGTGATAATGACTGGTTGCTCCAGATGCTAAATCCCGAGATTTATGAAGAAGGAATTGAACCGGCCCCTCCCTATGGATTAACCCTTATGGGAGTAAACTATGGGGGAAATATAGAATGGATTGAAGATCATTACTCAATCAAGCGGGCAGGTGAGCAGAACCGCAAACGCATTCTCAGGTACAGGGTAATGGCTGAGGTGCTGGAAGAACTGATTTCCCATGAGTGACAAATATATTTAAAGGTGAAAAGTCACCTTTCTATCTTCCCTTCTATTTTCAAACAACTTTTACCTTACTTTATTCTATCTCAATAAGGCGTGAGGACTCCTTCCTCGGCGGCTCTCAAGCCGACAGGGAGGAGTAGTTCACATCCTTCTGGAAAATAGTTATTATCCGTGTGAGACTCCTGTGTACTCTCTGTACATAAATCTCAAGAACCTTAAGTCCTGCCTTCTCCCCGTATTCTAATGAGGCCTTGTCCGAGACAACAATCGCGATGCCTCCGGGTTTTAAGACGCGGTGGATTTCTTCAAGGGCGCCGGAATATAGCTCTTCTAAGGACCCGGCAAGGATTGCTGCCGACCTTCCGTAGGGCGGGTCAGTGACGACGGTATCGATTGTAGAGTCCTTTAGCGGGATCCTGCAGGCATCTCCTTCCATCAGGATGTAATCCAGTTCATAGGCTTCCAGGTTCATGTGAGCCCCGAGGACAAGTTTTTCCTGGGCATCTATTCCTATGACCCTTGCACCCACAAGCCCGGCTTCTACAAGTATGCCTGCAGTGCCGCAGAAAGGGTCAAGGAGGAGCTCACCAGGCTTTATTCCGGAAAGGTTTGTAAGGGCGCGGGCAACTCTTGGCATAAGTACGCCAGGGTGGAAAAAAGGCTTGTTCTGGGGGGTCCTGGCTTCATATGCGCTCCTGTCAACCGAGGACAGTAGAGTCCCAAGTACAGCTTTTTCACTCAGGATGAGCCGGAATTCTACATCAGGGCTCTTCAGGTTTGCCCTGAACCCTTTCCTGTAGATGAATCCTCCAATTTTCTGCTCAAGGGACTCGCACGGAAAGTCAACGTGGTGTTTGATCCTTTTTGCCCTTACAACAAAACTTTCTCCTTCCCTGATATATTCTCCAGGTTCAAAGGCTTCAGCAAGCTTCATGACCGCATCAGGGTTGTTTTCGGTAATTCCTACAACTTTCAGTATATGGTGGGTCATTGCCAGCCTTTCAGTTACAGGACCTTTAAGGGCTCTTTCAACATCCTCTTCTCTGCCTGCGATATCCACTACAAGACACTGGTCTACTCTTGCATGGGGCCGGAAATCAAGCCTCTCAATTTTGAGGCCGGCAAGGATTTCGGCAGCTGGCAGTTCTTCGTGCTCTCCAGAGAGTTCAAAAGCGTATAACATTGATGATCAGAAATAAATTGATTAATATAGTTCAAAATGATCTTCAGGCAGAGTGAAATAGTCTAACGAAATTCAAAATAATTTCTTGCAGATTAGGGGACAAAATATAAAATATCATATATTTAAAATTGTGTTAAGCCTGTGTTTTTATTTAAGTTTGTTTTTTCATTCGTGTTTTAAGAAAAAAGTTTCCTGAACAGGGGGCAGCCTGTAAGAGATCAATATCTGATAGATCCGCGTGTAAGAGATTACATTCAAGAGGTCTGCCTGTGAAGCAGGTTCTATCCTTCAAAACATCTTTCAAAACATCTTTCAAAACATTTTTTCAAGGGCTTCCCTGCCAGTCATTCCTATCTCAATTCCAAGCTCTCCGGCAAACTTTGTTACCTCGACAACAGTGGCTTTGAGCATATCTTCAAAACTCTGCACACCTTTCACTTTTGCTGCCGTATCCCCAAGGGTCTCAGCGGCACTGACATTAAGATAGCCGCACATCAGAAAACCCTTCTCTGCCCTTATAACCAGCAGAGGATACTTCTGCATCTCAAATCGGAGGCCAAGTGCGCACCCGTTTTCAAGTGGAATCTGTTCAATGAGCATGTTTTTCTGAATAAGCTTCAAGCCAGATTAACTTTTGGGCTCGGGTCCGGTTCCGGCGTCGGTCAGGCTCCGTTCAGGCTCCGTTCAGGCTCCGATTTATTTTTTTGAGGATATTTTTGAAAAACCCGGAGGGTTGACTGACTTCAGCTTTTTCTCCAGCAGGCAGGGTCTTGTTTTCCGCTGCTCCGTTTTCGTTCTCTACACTCTTATTCTCCGTACTCTTATCCCTATTCATTTCCATAGCCAGCATTTCGGCTTTAAGGCTTTCATTTTCCGAAAGCCATAGTGTAATGTTTTTTTCAGGGCCGAAGTTCCCTCTCAGTAATGTACGGTTATTTTCAAACTCAAGGCTTTTGTTCTCAAGACCTTCCGTTAATTCTGCATCAAGGCCCTGCGGGAGAGTAATCGTAACCTTTGAGTTCGGAGTGCCCATAAGCCATATGTCTGTTCCGGGGCCTGCTTCTTCTTTGAAACTATAGGTTACACTGGCGCGGTTTGTAATTGACGAGGTTTTATCAGTCCTTCCGAGGGCTTCTTTTGAGATCCAGAACTCAACGTCTCTTAACTCAACAGTATCCGAAGTCGAGTTGAGCCTTACATCAGGTTCTTCTTTTATGGCTTTCTCCATTTTGTCCCTTAAAAGAACCTCCATTTTATGGATTTCCCAGGCATTAACAAAATTGTCCTTGTTGCCCGTTTCTCTGTCTATGAGATTCCTTAAAAAAATAGCTTCGTTATCTGTAGTTTTCTCGTCGTAATTCCACGTAATCCCGTCCCTTTCCAGTGTGATATTGTTTCCTGGAATAAAAGCAGCAGAGCAGGGTTCTGCAAGAAGGGCAGGGATGAGGAAAGTTGCCAGTAAAAGACTGGCTAAAAGGAGGTGATGCAGTTTCAAGGCTGTCAACTCTTTTTTATTCGTTCTTCATCTTATTCGTTATTCTGTTTTTTCTTTTCCAGGACTTATTTTGTTGTGACTTCACACCCGTCCTGGGTTATTATTACCGTATGTTCTGCCTGGGACACAAGCCCTCCGGCACTTTCAATAAGTACGGGATAAGAGTGGATAATTCCGGCTTTTTCAAGCTGGATCAATGAAAATTCAAGTTTGTCTGAATTGAGCCAGCGCTTTGCAAAGGGGAGTTCCCTGTATTCTTCTACCTGTTTCAGGACGTTTCTGATTGCTGGCAGGCGTACAGGCTTTTTCCTTATAAGGCTGTATATCTCTGCCCAGCTGCCGTCGTGTACAAAGCCTGTTCCGTTAGTTGCAAAAGGTTCGATTGCAAGTACATCACCTTCCTTCAGGACAACTCCACCTTCTACGTGTTTGTTGGGCACTGAGGGGTTGTCGTGGGCCTCATACTGAGAAAGCCCATGGCCTGTGAGGTTCATAATAGGATTTAAGCCGTAGCTGCGGATACTCTCCTCTATTGCAGCCCCTACTTCCCCTGTGCCGACCCCTGGCTTCATGAGGTCAATAGCTGCTGCAAGGGCTTCTTCCGAAGCTTTTACGAGATCTGAATTGCCTGAAAGGTCCACAGTTACTGCCGAGTCTGCTATGTACCCGTCAACATGGACTCCGAGGTCCAGCTTCACTATATCTTTTCCGAAGACATCCTTATCTCCTGCTTTGGGAGTTGCATGGGCAGCTTCCTGGTTTCTTGAGATATTGCAGGGGAAGGCAGGCCTGCCTCCAAGCTCTATGGTTTTCTTTTCCACAAATTCAGCAACTTCAAGCAGGCTGTTTCCGACTCTCACCATATCTACGGCTTCGGTCCTGACAATCTTCAGAATCCTGCCTGCTTCTCTGTACTTTTCAAGGATATCTTCTTTGTTGTATACATTATCTGTCATGTTGACCTCAAACTGACTAATTTCTCATAAACGTATCCAGGCTATATACTGGCTGTAAGCCTTATTATAGCAATATTCTGCCATTAGTCCTGGCTATGAAATCCTATCTGTGCAAACCTGAGTTATAACCCCTTATTTTGGTCGATTTCTGCTGTATTACTGCTTATTTCCTGTAATACTACTTATTTTCTGTAATACTGCTTATTTCCTGTATTTCCGGGCTATAGAAGGCAAATTCTGATTACAATCTGGTTGCTTAATTTATATAAATGATTTTAATACAAATTTCTTTTCTAATCCTGTAAGGTTTTCACATCCTGTTTCGGTTACCAGCACCATATCCTCAAGCCGGATTCCCCCAATTCCGGGATAGTACAGTCCGGGCTCGATTGTTATCACATTACCTGCTTCCAGAAGCACACCGTTTTCTCCTACGCCGGGAAGTTCATGGATGTCAAGCCCGACTCCGTGGCCTGTAGAGTGAGTGAATCCGGCTTTTGCCCCGCTTCTGTAAGTATGATAGCCTCGTGCTTCAAAAAGGTCACAGACGGCACTGTGTATTTCAGCTGCCTTGACACCGGGTTTAACCATTTCCAGAGCTTTTTGTTGGGCTGCAAGTACAGTTTCATACATTGCCTTTAGTTTTTCCGAAGCCTCACCCCTGATCACGGTGCGTGTCATATCCGCAAAATAGCGCTTCTTTTTACTCCTTGGGAAAATGTCCAGGATGATCGGAGCATTTGCCCTGAGAGGCCCATCCGTAGTTCCGTGAGGGTTTGCAGTATTCTCTCCGCAGGAGACAATTGTCTCTTCGGCTTCGCACCCAAAATCCAGCAGAGTATGGTCAATGACTGAATTCACTTTAGCCCCGGTAAGTACCTGCCCTTCAAGGTAGAGAATGCCGTCCCTTTCTTCTGCTCCTGCTATCAGGGCAATTGCTGCCTTCATAGCCATTTCCCCTGCCATCTGGGCGTACCTTATGGCTTCAATCTCTTCCGGTCTCTTTAAGCTCCTCATTTTCCTGAAAGGGCTTTTTATAGGCACTACGGTAAATCCTGCTTCTGTAAGATAGTTTGAATAAAAAACCGGAAAATCGTAGGAAACTGCAACTTTTTTTACTTTTTCTTCAAGAAGCAGTTCGGATATGCAGGCTGCATAGGCAATAGATGCATCCTTTTTCTCCTTGATTTTCTCACGGTAGCCAAAGTCCTGAGTGGTTTTTATAATCGAAACCCTTGACTCGATTTCAGCCCTTCCGCGCTCCATTTCTGAAATGAAAAGAACTTCTTTCCCGGCTCCTGTTTGCAGATAAATGAAATCGTCCGATGCCAGGAAGCGGGTTGCATAGTAAATATCGGCATTATGAATACCCCCTGTCATCAGGTAAGCATCTGTTCCTGCTTCCTCAAGGGCTTTTTTTATGCTGAAGTCTGGCTCTGTCATGCAAGGTAATTCTTGTGTTTGTAGATAAAGTTGTTATCGTCCAGGCAGGCCTGTGTATCTGGTGTGAATGCAAATCTGGCCTGGTAACAAATCTAATCCTGATCTAATCCGAATGCAGCCCTGTTTTAATGTCGTTTAGCTTGTTTTTTAGGTATCTTTTTCAGGGCTTTTTTCAAGTTTGTTTTTGCCTTCTCCGCGATCTACTTCCTTTTTTAACTCCTTATTCATCTCGTTTCCAAGAACTAAAAGCTCCTCAAGCATCGTGAAATAGCGGTTAAGGGAAGCTGTCATCTCGTCCGAAAACCTGAGAATGCATATGTATTTTCGTTTTCCCCGCTCTCTTACCCACACTTTATCTTCGGGATTTTTATCTTTCACGTCGGCGAAAATCTCTGCTGCGCAGCCCAGAATCATTCGAATGTTTGATGTCAGGTCCCTCTTTATTCTATCTTTTTTAAACTCAAGGTAGTCGCGGGATATGTCTGTCTGAAGTAGCTGGTTCCTGTGAACCCAGTACTCATCGCGGTTGATGTGCTCTTCGACAATATCCTGTATGCGGAAGGGCAAGTCCTCAAGGCGTGACAGTTCATTAACCTTTTTTTTGCCAGTTTCTGCTTTCCCTGAGTAATCTTCGCTTTTCAGAGGAGGCACGTTTGCTTCTATTTCCCTTTGAATCCATTCCAGGGCGAAACTTTTGGTGGCTTCGATAAAAATGAGAGTCTCATCTTCCATTTTTTCTCTGGTACTCTTCATCTTCTTGCAGAGATCGCTATCTCTACCGGCGCTTTCTTCGGAACAATCCGGAGTATAGGGCCCAATTCCCATTTTTGTAACCTCCTGCGTCAGCTTTATTCCTTTATTCTTCTTTCTTTACATGTTTTTTTCGGGAAAAGTTTCCAGTGCTTCAGATCATGGTTCTGACCGTGAATGTGGAAGTTAAAAGGATTCTAAGAAATCGTGAGGGCCAGATCCGGAGATAAAAGGTAGAAGTTAAAAGGGTTCAGAGAAATCAGGAGGGTCATAGCAGGAGAATGACATGTAGAAGTAAAACAGGTAGAAGTAAGGTCCCCAAGGTCAGGAATTTCAGAATTGATTAAAATAAAAGCTGGATCGACTGATCAAAATTACACTTTATGAAAAGCAGGTTTGGAAAAAGTATATTAAAACAAATTATGTAAAAGCAATCTCATTAAAAAAATAAAGAAGCGCCCGGACCGGGATTCGAACCCGAGTCGGAGCCTCGACAGGGCTCCATGATAGGCCTCTACACTATCCGGACACTTCGGTCGTTTTAGTTGCTGTTTTGCCCGCGCTGCGAGCAAACCTTAAATGCTGTCTCTTATACACATCTGACGCTGCCGACGAATAGAGAGGTGTAGATCTCGGTG